>NZ_JBIWAE010000013.1:209536-233411 GCF_044759865.1 Streptomyces sp. NPDC099050
CCGGGCGACCGACGCACGCCGGGCCGCACACCGCCGGTGCCCGCCGCACCCGCACGCACACCACCCGTACCACCGAGGAGATCCACCCGTGAGCGACCACCACGCCGAGCGGCACATCGCGTGGAGCGAGCCCGACGCACACGAGGCCCCGGCAACGGCACCGGCCCCGGCCCCGGTACAGGCCCACGGGCCCGCCCAGGGCCCGGCCACCACCCCCGTCACCCCGGCCGACGCCGCGGACGCGGCCCGGCTCGTCGCGTTCGGGCTCCAGCCCAAGCTGCTGCCCGCCCGCGACGCCGAGTACGCCGAACTGCTGCGCCGCTACCGCGAGGACCCCGCCTTCGCCCGACTCGCGGACGCCGTCGCCACCGGCCTCGGCCTCGTCGTCCTGGAGGTCTCCTCCCGCGCCGGCATGGCCGTGGCCGCCGGTGAGGACTCGGTCTTCGCCGTCCGCATGGGCGACTACGCCCGCCGCACGACCGCCGACTCCGCGGACCGCTTCCTGCACGGGCTCGCCCACCTCGCCGTGGCGGCCCTTGCCTTTCCGCGACCCGAGGACCTCGCCGACGACGGCTACATCGGCCGGATCACCGTCAACGGCGTGGACGCCTTCGTCCGGCAGACCTGCCGCCGCCTGGAGGAGCGCGCCGAGGAACTCGGCGAGAACACCGACCCGGCCTCCGACGCCCCCGGCCTGGAGGCCGCCTGGCGGGTCTACGCCCGCCGCAGCGCGACCGGCGCCACCAAGGACGCCCGCCGGCTGGCCGGTTCCACCACCGGCATCGTCGGCAAGGCCGCCGCCTTCCTCACCGACTCCGGCTTCCTCCAGCGCACCGGGGACGAGGCCGGAGGCACGTACCGCACCACCCCCCGCTACCAGCTCCAGGTCCGCGACATGGCGGGCAGCGCGGCCATGGCCGAGCTCCTCGACCTGGGCGTCGTCCCCGTCAGCGACGGCTCTGCCAGCCTCCTGCCGCCGCCCGAGGGCGACGACCTCGAACTCGCGGCCGACGCGGGCCTGCCCTTCCACGCCTAGCCCGCGCACGCGCCCCGCGTCCCGCCACCCGCCCTGCGCCCCGCGCCCCGCCACCCGTCCCCGTACGACCTACGAAAGACCACGAGAGTCCGCCGCCATGTACGAGCTGTCCCGGATCCGCCTCTACTCCATCGGGCCCGCCGGCGCGCGCTACGCCGACACCGTGCTCGACCTGCGCGGAGTCGGTGAGCCGGTGCCCCACCCGGCGCCCACCCAGGCGGAGTTCTTCGAGGACGAGCCCACCGGCCCCCCGCGCCGCCCCGCGCCCGCCGGCGTGCTCTTCCTGGAGAACGGCGGCGGCAAGTCCGTCCTGCTCAAGCTGATCTTCTCGGTCATGCTGCCCGGCCACCGCAACACCCTGGGCGGCGCCAGTTCCGGCGTCCTGCGCAAGTTCCTGCTGGCCGACGACTGCGGCCACGTGGCGCTGGAATGGCAGCACACCCAGACCGGCGAGTGCGTGGTCGTCGGCAAGGTCAGCGAGTGGCGCGGCCGCCAAGTCTCCAACGACCCCCGCAAGTTCGCCGAGGCCTGGTACTCCTTCCGCCCCGGCCCGGGCCTCAGCCTGGACAACCTCCCGGTGGCCGAGGCCACTTCGGTACGCCCGCCCGTGGAAGGCGCCTCCGGCGCCCAGGGGCGGCGCCGCACCATGAAGGGCTTCCGCGACGCCCTGACCGAGGCGGGCAAGGCGTACCCGCACCTCGAGGTGTACTTCGAGGAGATCCACGACCGCTGGAACGAGCACCTCACCGAGGTCGGCCTCGACCCCGAACTCTTCCGCTACCAGCGCGAGATGAACGCCGACGAGGGCGAGGCCGCCGGCCTCTTCGCGGTCAAGAAGGACTCCGACTTCACCGACCTCCTGCTGCGCGCCGTCACCGACACCCGGGACACGGACGGCCTCGCCGACCTCGTCCACGGCTTCGGCAACAAGCTCGGCCGCCGCGCCGAGCTGATGGCCGAACGGGAGTTCACCGCGGGTTCGGTGGACCTCCTCACGAAGATCGTCGAAGCCACCGCCGCCCGTTCCCGGCTCCGCGACGTCCACGCCGGCGCCGAACGCCGTACGCGCACCCTCGCCCGCCGCCTGTCCGCCCGCGCCGGCGAGGAGCGCGGCCGCGCCGCCGACCTCGCGCAGCGCGTCACCGGCGCCGCCCACCAGGTCACCGCCGCCGAATCCGCGCGCGCCCGCAGCGCCGCCGTCTCGGCCGAACTTGCCTACCGGCACGCCTCGCTGGCCCTGACCGTCGCCGACAAGGCCGCCGCCGCGCAGCGCCGCGAACTCCTCGAAGCCCGTACCCTGCACTCCGCCTGGCAGGCCGCCGAGCACGTCCTGCGCCACCGCTCCGCCGCCGACCGCTCGGCTCGGGTCGCCGCCGCGATCCTGGAGGCCGAGCGGGACGCCGCCCCGGCGCTCGCCGCCCGGGCCACCGCCGCCACCGAGCTCGTACGGGCCCTGCACGCCGCCGCCGAGCGGGGGGAGCGGGCCGCCAACGAGGAGGAGGAGCGTTCCGCCGTCCTCCAGGAGACCGGCGAGTCCTCCCACCGGGCCGCCACCGCCGCCGCCACGGCCGCCCAGCGGGCCCGCAGCGAGGCCGAGCACCTGCGCGCCCGCCTCGCCGAGGTGCAGCAGGAGACCGCCGAAGCCGTCCGGGCCGGCTGGCTCGACGACTCCGCCCCCGACGCCGACCCGGCCCGCGCCGCCCTGGCCGCCGCCGACGCGGAGAAGACGGCCGTGGCCGCCTGGGACGAGTCCCGCGAGGCTTCCCGCGCCGCCGCCGAGGCCGCCCGAGAGGCCGCCGCGGTGGAATCCCGCGCGGAACTCACCGCCGCCCGCGCGGCCGACGCCGCCGACGCCGCCGAGGCCGCGCACGACGCCGAGCACCGGGCCGCCGCCTCCCTCGCCTCCGCACCGCGCCTGGCGGCCCTCCTGGGCGCCCCGTCGGCCCCCGACCCCGCTCGCCCGCCCCTGCGCGCCCACGGCGGTACGCCGGCCGGCGGATCCGGGCCCGATGCCACGGGGCAGGGCTCCGGGGCCAACAGCTCCGCCGAGGGCCGGAGCCCCGGATCGGCAGGGCCCGCCGGAGGCGACGGCCACGCCGCCCCCGGCGCCGCCGACGGCCGGAACACTGGCGCCGCGGCCGTCCCCGCCGGATGGCTCACCGTCGAGGACCTGGACCGGGGCGCCGACGACCTGCGCACCCTGCTCACCGACGGAGTCGCCGCCGCCGAACGCCAGCTCTTCGACCTGCGCACCGCCGCCGCCGACGACTCCCGCATCCTCGGCGCCCTCGGCGACGGCGGCCTGCTGCCGCCCGGCCCCGACGTCCTGGCCACCGTCGAGTTCCTCGGCGAGCACGGCATCCCGGCCCTCCCGGGCTGGCGCTACCTCGCCCAGTCCGTGGACCCGGCCGACCACGCCGCCGTCCTCGCCGCCCGCCCCGAACTCGTCGACGGCGTGGTCATCACCGACCCCGACACCCACTCCCGGGCCCGCGAGGTCCTCTCCGGCGCCGCGCTGCTGCCCCGCTCCACCGTCGCCGTCGGCACCGCGGCGGCCCTGCTGGCGCCGGTTCCCCCGGCCGGCGACGCCACCGGGTCCGGCATCTACGGCATTTTCATCGTTACGCCGAACCCGGCCATGCACGACGAGCACGCCGCCGACGAGGAGCGCCAGGCGCTGCGCGCCCGGGCCACGGCCCGCGACACCGAGATCCGCGAGCTCGCCGCCCGCCTGTCCGGCGACCGCGAGCTCGCCGCCCGGCTGCTGTCCTGGCGCACCGGCTGCCCGCCCGGCCGTCTCGCCGAGCTCGCGGAGCAGGCCGCCGCCGCCCGCGGCTTCGCCGAGGAGACGGACGCCGAGCTCGCGGAGGCCCGTACCGTACGCGCCGAGGCCGACGAGGCCGCCGCCGACGCCGCCCGGGTCCGCGACGAGCGCCAGGACACCGCGCAGCGCGCCCGCCGGGTCGCGGACGCCCTCGCGGGCCTCGCCTACCGGCTGCGCGAGCGCGCCGGCTGGCAGACCAAGCTGCGCGAACTCGCCGACGAGGCGGCCGAGTCCGAGGCCCGTGCCGAGGTCTGCCTCGACCGGGCCCGGGCCGCCGACGAGGACCGCCGCGCCGCCCAGCGCGCCGCCGACGATGCCCGCCGCACCGCCCGCGCCCTGCGCGCCGAGCGCGCCGAGATCGCCGGGGCCCCCGATCCGCTGCCCGAGGATGACGGCACGCCCAAGGCGCCGCTCCCGGCGCTGCGCGAGGCCTACCGCGCCGCCTCCCAGCTCTACGAGAAGGTCGGCGTCGGCGCCGACCTGCGCTCCGAGCAGGCCCGCGCCGAGAGCGACGAGTCCGTGGCCCTCGCCGAACTGGACCGCCTCACCAACAAGGTCCGTACCCGCGCCGCCCAGCTCCTCGAAGGCACCGACGGAGCCGACGGCCCCTCCCGGCAGGCCGCGGCCGCCCGCGCCGAAGCCCTCGTACAGATGCTGGAGACCCGCGCCTCCACCGCGAGCGAGCAACTCGGGCGGCTGCGCGGCGAGGCCGAACGGCACGCACCCGCCGAGGGCGAGGCGCACACCGAACTGCCCGAGGAGCTGATCCCCGACAACGTCGAGGACGCCCAGGCCAGGCTCCGCACGGCCACCGCCCAACTCGCCGCCCACACCGCCGCCGTGGAGTCCGCCCGCGCGGCCCACGCCGACCTGCTGCGCTCCCACCGCACCGCCGAGGAGGGCGCGGGCGGCTTCGACGAGACCGCGGCCATGCTCCGGGACCTGCTGCGGGACCACACCCACCAGGAGGACGAGCAGGAGCCGGTGGCCCACCCGGGCAGCCTGGAGGAGGCCCGCCAGTCGGCCACCGAGGCCCGCCGCTCGCTACGGGCCTGCGCCGCCGACCTGTCGGCCGCCGAGGCCGCCGTCCGCGAGGCGAGCGACATCCTGGTCCGGCACGCCAACGCCAACCGCTACGAACAGGTGCGCACCCCCGCGCGCCAGCAGATCCGCGAACTGCCCGCCTCCGCCCTGCCCGAGCACGCGGCCGCCTGGGCCGTCGCCTTCGCGCCCCGGCTGCGCGTCCTCACCGACGAGCTGGCGCAGCTGGAGCGCAACCGCGACAGCATCGTGGACCGGCTGCGCGGCCTCGTGGAATCGGCCCTGGCCACCCTGCGCTCCGCCCAGCGGCTCTCCCAGCTCCCCGAGGGCCTGGGGGAGTGGTCGGGCCAGGAGTTCCTGCGCATCCGCTTCGAGGAGCCCGACCAGGCCACCCTCACCGAGCGGCTCGGAGAGGTCATCGACGAGGCGACCCGCGGCGCCCTGAAGAAGAGCAGCACCGCCACCTTCGGCGAAGGCCGCCGCGACGGCATGTCGCTGCTGCTGCACGGGGTTTCGGCGGCCCTGGAGCCCAAGGGCATCGCGGTGGAGATCCTCAAGCCCGACGCGGTGCTCCGCGCCGAGCGGGTCCCGGTGGGCCAGATGGGCGACGTGTTCTCGGGCGGACAGCTGCTGACCGCCGCGATCGCGCTCTACTGCACGATGGCGGCGCTGCGCAGCAACGACCGGGGCCGCGACAAGCACCGGCACGCGGGCACGCTCTTCCTCGACAACCCGATCGGGCGCGCGAACGCCACGTACCTGCTGGAACTCCAGCGGGCCGTCTCGGACGCGCTCGGCGTCCAGCTGCTGTACACCACGGGCCTGTTCGACACCACGGCCCTCGCCGAGTTCCCGCTGGTCATCCGGCTGCGCAACGACGCCGACCTGCGCGCGGGGCTCAAGTACATCAGCGTCGAGGAACACCTGCGCCCGGGCCTGCCCCAGCAGTTCGCGGACGGGGAGACGATCCACGGCGAGATCACGGCGACCCGCATGTACCGCCGGAGCTCCGCTTCCTCTTGACGCGCCGCTCGCACGGCTCGGCCCTGGCGGGCCACTCCTTCTTGACGCGCCGCTCGCACGGCTCGGCCCTGGCGGGCCTCCCCGGCTTCGCGCCGCTGCGCCGGACTCCGTCCGGCGGGCCCGGGGCACCGGCGCGGGGGTGCGGCGCGGGGGTGCGGGCGCCTCAGCCCCGCCGGGGCCCGGCCCGCCGACGAGGCGGCGGGGCCGCCTCAGCCCCGCCCGGGGGTGCCCGTGGGCGGCGGCCAGATGCCCGTCGACTCGCCCCGCACCGGTACGCGGGGCGGCAGCGGCGGCGCCGAGCGGGCCTCCCGGCGCGCCCTGCGGCGCTCACGGCGCCGCCCCCGCGCCGTACTGCTGGGCTCCGAGAGGACTCCGTGGCGCTGGTTCCACGCCTGGCGGGTGATCAGTACGTCGAGCACGCCCCACGTGGCCACGACGGTCCCCGCTATCGCGCCCAGCGACATCGGAAGGGCCAGCCAGGAGCCGGTGACCGTCAGGAAGAAGGCGATCGTCGCCTCCGTCAGCGTCACGGCGACGATCAGCACCGCCCGCACGGCGGATCTGCGCACCGGGTCCGGCATGCGTCGCCGCCCCGCGGGCTGGTCCACCCACAGGGCCCGCCCCCGCCCGCCCCCCGGCCCCGCGCCGTCGTCCTCGTACCTCTTCACCATGGTCGGCTCCCTGCCCTCTACGCGGCCGCTCATGCCCGCCCCGAACAGGTAGACGCACGAAGGGGCCGAGAGATTCCCGGATCCCGGACGCGCCGGAGGCCCCGGAGTGTCGCGGAACGAAGAATTCCAGCCATCCATTCCGCTACGGGAACCGAGGCCCCACGGCGTGCCATCTGCCACATATCGGGCCGCACTTCCCCGGAGCATTCGGACAACTCGTGATCTTCGCCCGGGGGTCAGGCCGAAAACGTCCGGACAGGCCTTCGAAGGTTCCCTGTGGCAGTAGTAGGCTCACGCCGTTTAAATGACGGAACACCAACGCCCGGTAACGGGGTTGAGCTGGGGAGGCTGGGGAGGCCATGCGCTTTCGCGGGAAGTCCATCCGCCGGAAGATCGTGGCGTTGCTCCTTGTGCCGCTCGTCTCCCTGACCGCCCTCTGGGGCTTCGCTACGGTGATCACCGGCCGGCAGGCCGTCCAACTGCTCGGTGTCGCCTACGTCATCGACAAGGTCGGCTACCCCGTCGAGGACGTCGTCCGCGTCATCCAGAAGGAACGCCGCCAGACCCTCGTGGTCATCGGCGACCCGCGCGCCTCCAACGCCACCACCGAGCTCGCCAAGAGCCGCGCGGCCACCGACGAGGCGGTGGAGAGGATCTCCACCGACGCCCGGGATCCCGAAGTCGTCGACGAACTCACCCCGGCCACCGCCGCGCACCTGAGCTCCATCCTCGAAGCCTTCCACGGCATCGGAGCGCTGCGCGGCGCGGTGGACGGCGGCTCCGTCGACACCAACCAGGCACTGGAGCTCTACAACCGGCTCGTGGACCCCTGCTACGACTTCCTGATGAACCTCCACGCGCTCCAGGACGTGGAGATGGACAAGCAGGGCCGCGCCCTCGTCGGCGTCACCCGCGCCCGCGAGACGCTCTCGCGCGAGGACGCCCTCGTCGCGGGGGCCCTCGCCGCCCGCAACGTGAGCCAGTCGGACATCCGGCGCGTCTCCGACCTCGTGGCCAACCGCAAGCTGCTCTACGAGTTCAACCTCGCGATCCTCCCGGCCGCCGACCGGGAGCAGTTCGAGCAGTACTGGAACAACCCGGAGAGCCGCGCCCTGCGCGAGGCAGAGGAACGATTCCTCGTCCAGGGTCCGACCCACAGCCCGCGCAACGTGCCCGTGCCCCAGTGGGACGAGGCCGCCGGAAAGGTGCTCGGCGACCTCGCCGTCATGGGCACCGCCGCGGGCGACCGCTACCAGAAGCGCGTCGAACCCGTCGCCATGGACGTCCTGGTCCAGGCCGCCCTCGCCGGCGTGCTCGGGTTCATCGCCCTCGTCGTCTCCCTGGTGCTGTCCGTGCGCATCGGCCGCGACCTGATCCGCGACCTGTCCCGGCTCCGCAAGGAGGCCCACGAGGTCTCCGGCATCCGCCTCCCGGGCGTGATGCGCCGCCTCGCCGCGGGCGAGCACGTGGACGTGGAGACCGAGGCCCCCCGCCTGGAGTACGAGAAGGACGAGGTCGGCCAGGTCGGCCAGGCCCTCAACTCCCTCCAGCGCGCGGCCATCGAGGCCGCCGTCAAACAGTCCGAGCTCCGTCGCGGGGTGTCCGAGGTGTTCGTGAACCTGGCCCGCCGCAACCAGGTGCTGCTGCACCGCCAGCTCACCCTGCTCGACACCATGGAGCGGCGCACCGAGGACACCGAGGAGCTCGCCGACCTCTTCCGCCTCGACCACATGACCACCCGCATGCGCCGCCATGCCGAGGGCCTGGTGATCCTCTCCGGCGCCGCGCCCTCCCGCCAGTGGCGCAAGCCCGTCCAGCTGATGGACGTCGTACGGGCCGCCGTCGCCGAGGTGGAGGACTACGAGCGGATCGAGGTGCGCCGGCTGCCGCGCCTGGGCATCGCCGGCCCGGCCGTCGCCGACGTCACCCACCTCATCGCCGAACTCCTGGAGAACGCCACCGTCTTCTCCCCGCCGCACACGGGGGTCCAGGTCCTCGGCGAGCGCGTGGCCAACGGCTTCACCCTGGAGATCCACGACCGCGGCCTCGGCATGACCCCCGAGGCGCTCTTCGACGCGAACCTCCGGCTCACCGAGACCTCCGAGTTCGAACTCTCCGACACCGACCGGCTCGGCCTGTTCGTCGTCAGCCGCCTCGCGCACCGCCGCGAGGTCAAGGTGCGCCTCCAGATCAGCCCCTACGGAGGCACCACCGCGGTGGTCTTCCTCCCGGTGGCCCTGCTGACGGAGGCCCCCGACACCAACGGCACCGGCATCCGGCTGGCCGGTGGCAGGGCGGCCGGCGGCCCGGTCGGCTCCGCCCGTCCGAAGGCCGTCGCGGAGCGGGGCGGCGGCGACCGCCGGCTGCCGGCCGGCGCCGAACTGCGCGGCCCCGTCGAGCTGGAGGCCCCGATCGGCATGCTGGGGCTGGACGAGCCCGTCCCGGCCCCGGAGGACGTCCCCACGGGCATCGCGGGCTCCAACGGAACGATCGGGCTCACCGGGCTCAGCGGGCTCTCCGGAGCCAAGGGCAGGCCCGCCATGGCCACCCTCGACGACGAGACCCCGCCGAACGGCATCTCGCGCAACTCCCTGCTCGGACTGCGACCGGCCGCCCGCCCCCACACCGACAAGCACACCGACCGCGGCGGCCCCCGCAAGGGCGACCGCAGCGCGGACCGCATGGGCGAGCGGCCCGCCGACGGCTCCGGCGACCGTACGGGCCTCTGGAAGGGCGACCGTTCCACCGACGCCCCCGCCGAGCGGGCCGGCGCCCGGCTGGGCGACCGCGACTCCGCCCGGGACGGCTTCCGCGACCGCGACCGTGGCCACCGGGAGCGGGAGCCCCTGCCCCCCACCGGCCCGGTCCGCCTGGAACCGGCGCGAGCGGAATCCGCCCGCCCCGACGGCGCCCGTTCGCCCGGCGCGGTCCCGCTCCCGCGGCGGCGCCCCACCCCGACCCTGGTGGCCGAGCACGGCCGCCGCGTGGAGCCCCGCCCCGTCTCGGCGGTCCCGGACGCGCAGGCGGGCCCGGTCCCGAGCGGCCCGGCGCACCCCGCGGCCGCTTCCCCCGGAGCGACCCTGCCCCGGCGGATCCGCCAGGCCAGCCTCGCGCCCCAGCTCAAGGACGCCCCGGCCCCGGCGGCCGCCGAGGCCGCCGCCGACCCGGTGGCCGACCGCGACGCCGAGGACGTGCGCCGGCGCATGTCCTCCCTCCAGCGCGGCTGGACCGCAGGCCGCGACCACCACGCGCGGCAGCAGGCGGACCGGACCGAGCAGGCGGACCGGACCGAGCCGGCGGCACGGACCGAGCAGGCCGAACGGACCGAGCGGGCGCCATCGGCGGTACGGTCCGCCGACCAGACGCAGCATGCCCAGCGACACGCACCACACCAGTCCGTGACCGAGGCCGGCACCCCTGCCGCCACCGGTCCCGGATGCGAGAGCGAAGGGGACGGTCGATGACCGCACCGCAGTCCGGCAACGACACCAGGGGCCGTGGTTCCGGCCCCCTCAACTGGCTCCTCGACGAGCTCGTCGACCGGGTCGCCAGCATCCGCAAGGCCGTGGTCCTCTCCGGGGACGGCCTGCCCACCGGCAGCTCCAAGGACCTCACCCGGGAGGACAGCGAGCACCTGGCCGCCGTGGCCTCCGGCTTCCACAGCCTCGCCAAGGGCGTCGGCCGCCACTTCGACTCCGGCAGGGTCCGCCAGACCGTGGTCGAACTGGACGAGGCGTTCCTCTTCGTCATGGCGGCCGGCGACGGAAGCTGTCTGGCGGTGCTCGCCGACGCCGACTCAGACGTCGGCCAGGTCGCGTACGAGATGACCCTCATGGTCAAGCGGGTCGGTGACCACCTGGCGACCGCCCCGCGCACCGGGCTGCCCGCCGGAGGGTGAGTCGGACGGCATGAGCGATCCAGGCCAGGACCCCCCGGCCCACCCCCGAGGCACCGCTGCGGGCTCCGACGCCGCGGCCGACCAGTGGTTCGACGACGACGCCGGTCCGGTGGTGCGTCCGTACGCGATGACCCGCGGGCGGACCAGCCACGCCGGACAGCACCGCCTCGACCTGATCGCGCTGGTGGTCGCGGAATCCGCGGCCGACGACCCGGTCTGGGACACGACCCTGTCCCCGGAACACGCCGACATCCTCGGACTCTGCCTGCTCCGCCCGCAGTCCGTGGCGGAGATCGCGGCCGAACTCGACCTCGCGGTCGGGGTCGTACGCGTCCTGATCGGAGACCTCGTCGACGACGAACTGGTGCACGTGACCCGGCCGGTCCCCCCGGCCGAACTGCCCGACGAATCCATTCTGCGTGAGGTGATCGATGGCCTTCGGGCGCTCTAGCCGCACCGGCGCCATGCATGCCGTGACGCCGGTCGAGCCGCTGACCCTGAAAATCCTGGTCGCGGGCGGTTTCGGGGTGGGCAAGACCACCCTGGTCAGTGCGGTGAGCGAGATCAGACCGCTCCGGACGGAGGAACGCCTCTCCGAGCCGGGCCGAGGCATCGACGACACCCGGGGGGTGGAGGGCAAGAGCACCACCACGGTGGCCATGGACTTCGGGCGCATCACGCTGCGCGAGGACCTGGTGCTGTACCTGTTCGGCACCCCCGGACAGGACCGCTTCTGGTTCCTGTGGGACGAGCTGGCCCAGGGTTCGCTCGGCGCCGTCGTCCTCGCGGACACCCGGCGCCTCTCCGACTGCTTCGCCGCCATCGACTACTTCGAGCGCCGCGAGATCCCCTTCGTGGTCGCCGTGAACTGCTTCGAGGGAGCCGAGCAGTACCCGGTGGTGGCCGTACGGGCAGCCCTGGACCTCACCCCCGAGGTGCCGGTGCTGCTGTGCGACGCACGCGACCGTGAATCGGTGAAGGACGTCCTGGTGGGAGTCGTGGAACACGCGATGACCCTGGCCAGAGCCCGCCGCGCGAGCCTGACGACGCCCTAGCCGGCGTCCCGCGTCCTCGCGCACCGGGCCGCGACGTGGAGGCGGCCCGTACCCCCGCCGACTGGGGTACGGGCCGCAGCTCTCATGGGGGGATCCGGGTGTCCCGGTGGCGGCGCGGGACCGTGGAGAGAGTGTGAACCCGCCACTGGGGGCCGTCAAGCGTTCGGACAGCAGCCGCTGTTCAGCGGCCCACCGGGAACGGAGCGACCACGGGGGGACCGTTCAGCGCACGGCGACGACCGCCGATCCGTGCCCGAACAGGCCCTGGTTCGCGGTGATTCCGGCCCGCGCCCCCGGCACCTGCCGCTCACCGGCCGTGCCCCGGAGCTGCCAGGTCAGCTCGCACACCTGGGCGATGGCCTGCGCCGGCACGGCTTCCCCGAACGACGCAAGGCCACCACTGGTGTTGACGGGGATCCGCCCGCCGAGCGCGGTCGCGCCCTCGCGTACGAGCTTGGCCCCCTCGCCCTCCCCGCACAGGCCCATGTCCTCGTACCACTCCAGCTCCAGCGCGGTCGACAGGTCGTAGACCTCGGCGAGCGAGAGGTCGTCCGGCCCGAGCCCCGCCTCCTCGTAGGCGGCCCGCGCGATCGAGGCCCGGAAGGAGCCGGCGGTCGCCGCGACGGCCGTCACCGAGTCGGTGGCGATGTCCGGCAGGTCCAGGACGGTACGGGGATACGTGGGCGTCACCGTGGACACGGCCCGGATCCGCACCGGGTCCGCGGCCCCCCGCGAGCGCGCGAAGTCCATGCTGCTCAGCACCAGCGCCGCGCCCCCGTCGGAGGTGGCGCAGATGTCGAGCAGCCGCAGCGGATCGGCGACGATCGCCGAGGCGGCCACCTCCTCGGCCGTCACGGCCTTGCGGTAGCGGGCGTTCGGGTTCAGCAGCCCGGCCGCCGCGTTCTTCACCTTGACCTGCGCGAAATCCTCACCGGTGTCCCCGTACAGGGCCATGCGGCGGCGGGCGTACAGCGCGAAGTACGCCGGGTTCGTGGCCCCCAGGACCCGGAAGCGCAGCCAGTCCGGGTCGTCCGGCCGGTCGCCGCCCGCGGGCGCGAAGAACCCCTTCGGGGCGGCGTCCGCCCCGACCACCAGCACCACGTCGGCGAGCCCGGCCAGGATCTGCGCCCGGGCCGCGCCGATGGCCTGGGCGCCGGACGCGCAGGCCGCGTACACGCTGGTCACGCGGGCGCCCTGCCAGCCCAGCGCCTGCGCGAAGGTGGCTCCGGCCACGTAGCCGGGGTAGCCCGACCGGACGGTGTCGGCCCCCACGATGGACTGAACGTCGGTCCAGTCCAGCCCGGCGTCGGCGAGCGCGGCCCGCGCGGCGGCCCGCCCGTACTCGACGAAGCTGCGGCCCCACTTGCCCCACGGGTGCATGCCGGCCCCGAGGACGGCGATGTCGGTGCTCACAGTTCCACCCCCACGGGCCGGAACCGCCAGGTGGTCCACTCGGTGCCGTCGGGGTCCACGTTCAGCACGCCGCCGACCACCTCGACCTCCATCCCGACCGCCAGATCGCCGACTCCCACCCCGGGCACCGTCTGCCCCAGCACGACCATCCCCTCGGCCTCCAGCTCCACGGCGACCAGGGTGTACGGGGTCCAGGGCGCGTCCGGGTCGGACACGTACGGCGCGGGCGGCCGGTACCGCCCGTCGGTGTAGGACCAGACCCGGCCGCGCGGGGACAGCGGGGTTTCGGCGAGCTCGCCGCCGCCCGGGCAGTGCGGATTGCGGCAGTACGCGTCCTCGCGCGGGAAGAACACGGCGGCGCAGGCGGAGCACCGGGTGCCGAGCAACCGGAACCCGCCGTACCCGCCGTCCGTGTCGTCCGAGCCGTCCCCGGTGAACCACCCGCTGACCACGGGTGTGCGTGTGCGTTCCAAGACCCCTCCCGAAACAGGCATCTGACGATCCGTCAGGAGTCTGTCAGGGAACGCTCGGGAACGCACCCCCGGGGCCGCACTCCTCGCACGGGTTCTCGGCGAGCCACTTCCGCGCGATCTCGCCGAGCTCCGCGTCCCGCCCGGCCAGCATCATCCGGATCATCTGCGCGTCCCCGCGCAGCGACCATCCCGGATTGCCGAAGCTGGCGGGGTTGTTCCGCTCGATCAGGAAGTGCGCCGGCCACGCGGTTCCGTACCCGATCAGGGGGAGCGCGGCGATGTACCGCTTCCGGCCGCGGGCCAGCCCGTAGGCCGTGAGCGCGAGGCCGGTGAGGGTGCCGGTGAGGTGGATCCAGCGGGTGGCGGCGCGGGAGTGCATGGCGACGTAGTAGGGCCAGAACTCCTCGTACGAACTGAATGTCATGCGGGCACGGTACTCAGCGGTGAACGGAGGCGACAGAGACGGGAAAATCGAAATGCGTGACCGGGAACGCCTCCGGTGCGTACGTGAAATGCCACCACTCCTGGGGCAGGTTCACGAACCCCTGCCGGCCGAGCACCCGCTTGAGGAGATCCCGGTGTTCGCGGGCCGCCCCCGTCACCCGCGGGCTGTCGGTGTACGCGAGGGGGTCGAAGAAGTCGAAGGGGGTCCCCATGTCGAGGGCCCCCCGGCCGAGCTCCGTCAAGGTCACGTCGACGGTGCTGCCGCGGCTGTGCCCGGACCGCTCGGCGATGTACCCCTCCGGGATCAGCCGGTCCTTGGCCACCTCGGGATAGAACTCCGCCTTGGCCGACTGATCGGACCCGTCCCGGGCCCACCGCACGAACCGGTCGACGGCCCGCTGCGGCCGGTAACAGTCGTACACCAGCAGCGAGTACCCGCGGCGCAGCACCTCGCGCTGCGCCCGCCGCAGCGCCTCGGCGGCGGGCCGGGCGAGCAGGCAGACGGGCTCGTCGTAGCCGTCCACGACCGATCCGGTGAAATTGCGGGGCGTGGCGTACCGCATCTCCTGCCCGATGCTCGCGTCCACCTCGGCAACGGCCACGAACCCGACGGCCGACGAGGCCCGCCCGCCGGGGCCGCCGGTCGCCCCGGTGCCACGGGTCGCACCGGTGGCACGGGTCGCACCGGTCGCACCAAGCCCACCAGGCCCACCGGGCGCGGCCCGGGACGCGGCCACCACTCCGGTCCGCGAGGCGGGACCACCCGCCCCCGCCCCCGCCCCCACCGTCCCCGGCGCGGCCACCGCCGCCAGCACACCCAGCAGCCCGCCCACGCATCCCGCGACAACCGCCGTCCGCATGCCCCTTGGCATACCATCGCCGCATGCCGGCGCACCTGAAGGACTCGCACTGCTCCGCCTGTGGAACCCTGTTCGATTCGGCCGACTGGCCCCGTACCTGCCCCTCGTGCGGTGCGGTCGCCTACCGCAACCCCCTCCCGGTCGCCGTGGCCCTGCTCCCCGTGGAGGACGAGCTCGGCACCGGCCTGGTGGTCATCACCCGCACCATCGAGCCCGCCCTCGGCGCCGTCGCCCTGCCCGGCGGATTCATGGACTTCGGCGAGGACTGGCGCGAGTCGGTCGTCCGCGAACTCCGCGAGGAGACCGGCATCCACGCCCCGGCCTCCGAGGTCGCCCTCGCCGACACCCTCAGCTCCCCGGCCGGCCACCTGCTCGTCTTCGGCCTCCTGCCCGTCCGCCCGGCCGCGTCCCTCCCGGCGTCGGTCCCGACGGACGAGACCACCGGCTGGCACGTCCTGCGCGGCCCGGAGCAACTGGCCTTCCCGCTCCACACGAAGGCCGCCGCGGCATGGTTCGACGGCCGTTACCCGCACCAGGCCTAGGCCGGGACCCCGACCGACCCCCGACACCTCAAAGCCCCCGCAGCACCACCCCGTTCACCCGCTCCCCGGCCTCGTCCTCCACCACCACCGCGTCCCCGGCCCACCGCACCACGTACCGTTCCACCTCGACCGGCTCGAAGCCCGGCCCCGGGTCCCGGATCACCACCCCGCCGCCCGTGCGGCCCCGCGCCGGAGCCCACGCCTCCAGGGCCACCGACCCGTCGGCCGCCCGCACCGGCAGCAGCGAGCCGGCCCGCGCCAGTACCGGGATCCGGTCCGCCGGGGCGTCCAGCAGGATCTGGCCCGGCCCCTCGTACGCCCGGCCCGTCGCCGTGTCGTACCAGCGCCCGCGCGGGAGCCGCACCGCCCGCCGGTCCGACCCGCACTCCAGCACCGGCGCCACCAGCAGGGCGTCACCCAGCAGGAACGCGTCCTCGCAGTCCCGCAGCGCGCGGTCCTCCGGAGCCCCCCACCACAGCGGCCGCACGTACGGCGCCCCGGTCCTGCGCGCCATGTGCGCCAGCGTCACGAAGTACGGGCGCAGCCGCTCCCGTTCCGTCAGCACGGCCCGCGCGGCCCGGGCGGTCTCCTCCCCGAACTCCCACGGCTCCCTGCGCCCGGCCCAGATCGCCGAATGGGTCCGGAACAGCGGCAGGTAGGAGCCCAGTTGCAGCCACCGCAGGTACAACTCCGGTGAGGGCGAGCCCCAGAAGCCGCCGATGTCCGGCCCCGAGTACGGCACCCCGCACAGCCCGAGGCCCAGTACCAGCGCCAGCGAGGCCCGCAGCCCGTCCCAGCTGCTCTCCACGTCACCCGACCACGTGCCCCCGTACCGCTGCATCCCCGCCCACCCCGACCGGGAGAAGAGGAACGGCCGCTCGGCCGGGCGCAGCCGTACGAGTCCCTCCCAGCCCGCGCGCGCCATGGCGAGGGCGTACACGTTGTGCGCCTCCCGGTGGTCCCCGCCGGCCCCGTCCAGCGCGTGCCGCGCCGAGCGGGGGAGCGTCCGGTCCCCGAACGGGGCGAAGGACACCGGCTCGTTCATGTCGTGCCAGACCCCGGCGAAGCCCTGTGCGAGCCGCTCCCCGTACAGCCCGCCCCACCACCGCCGCACCGCCGGATCCGTGAAGTCCGGGTACGCGCACTCGCCCGGCCACACCTCGCCGCGGACCTCCCGCCCCGCCGCGTCCCGTACGAAGGCCCCGTGCGCGCCGACCGCGAGCCCCGCGGCGTGCAGCGGGTCGCCCGCCTTCACCGCCGGGTCGACGATGGAGACCAGCCGGACACCGCCGTCCGCCAACTCCTGCGCCAGTCCCGGCAGATCGGGAAACCGTTCGCGGTCCACGGTGAACACCCGGTGGCCGTCGTAGTGGTCGATGTCCAGATGGACGGCCGACAGCGGCAGCCCCCGCTCGGCGTACCCCGCCACGATCCGGCGCACCTCCGCCGCACTCCCGAACCCCCACCGCGCGTGCTGGTACCCGAGGGCCCACTCCGGCGGCACGGCGGCCCCGCCCGTCAGTCCGGACCAGCCCTGCAGCACGCGCCCGGGCGGCCCCACCAGTACCCAGCACCGCAAGGGACCGCCCTCCATGCGCAGTTCGCAGGAGCCCGGCCGGTCCGCCCCCGAGCCCGCTCCCTCCTCGCCCTCCCGCAACACCACCCGCCCGTCCCAGGAGTTGTCGTGGAACACCAGGTGCGTGCCCGCGTCCGCGACCACCAACTGCACCGGCATCGTGATGTACAAGGGCTCCTCGCCGGAGCCGGACCCGAACCCACCCTTGGGATCGGTGTTCCACAGCCGATAGCTCCCGTCCCGCAACCGCGGCCCCACCGCCCGCCCGCCCAGCCCGAACACCCGCGCGTCCGCCGCCACCTCGCTCCGCAACAGCCACCGCGCGCCCCCGCCGCCCGCCCCGCAGGCTTCGCCCGCGTCCGGGTCCGCGCCCCCGGTGCCGGCGCGACGGTCCGCTCCCTCGGCCCGGTCCCCACCGCCGGCCCCGCCGTCCGCTCCGCCCCCGCTCCCCGGCCCGGCCGCGTCCCCCTCGACCCGGGCGGAGCCCACCCGCTCCCACCACCGCGGCGGCTGATCCCGCCGCAGCACCGTCCCGCCGGGTGTGCGCACCTCCACCGCCCCGTGCCGGGACACCGCCACCGTCACCCGCTCCGACACCACCCGCCAGCCGCCGTCGGTGTCCGGCTCCAGCTCGGCGCGGGGATCGGGCTCCGGTCCGCTGCCGACCACCGCGTACGAGGGCGTCGGCGCGGCACCGTCCCAGCCCCAGAACACCGCTCCGCCCACGGTGACCCGTACCAGTAGCTCCGAACGGGTGAACCGGAGCACTCCACCGCCCGGCCGGGCCTCCGTACCGGTCAGCAGACCCGGCACCCGCGCCCGCTCCGCGCCCCGGGGCGCGAGCCCCGCCGCGTCCACGCGCCGGTTGCGCCAGGCCGAGCGCCAGGCACGCCGCCCCCGCTCGCCGCCGAGGTCCTTCACCGCACGCACCAGCCCACGACCGTCCATGGCGCAACCCTGCCACCGCGACCCGCCCCAGAAGGCGCCGTTCAACTGCCGTTCACCCACAAAAGGATCACGGCCGAGCGCCGATGACGGCTCTGGTGCGGATGTCGATCACATGGCATCGTCCCTGTGAGCCCCCGTGCGCACACCCCGCGCGCGGTGGCACCGTACGAACACCACACGCCACACCAGACGCCACACCACGCCACGCCCACGAGGCGCGAACCGCAGACGTGACCGGGAGCCGACGCATGACCGCAGCAGCCACCTCCTCCGAGCCCCTCTGGTCCCCGGGCCCCGACCGGATCGCCGCGGCCCGGATCACCGCCTTCCAGGCCTGGGCCGCCGAACACCACGGTGCCCCCGCGGACGGCGGTTACCCGGCCCTGCACAGCTGGTCCGTCGACGCGCTGGACAGCTTCTGGCAGGCCGTCGCCGAGTGGTTCGACGTACGCTTCACCACCCCGTACGAGGCCGTCCTCGCGGACCGGTCCATGCCCGGCGCGGTCTGGTTCAAGGGCGCCACCCTCAACTACGCCGAGCACGCCCTGCGCGCCGCCGAGGACCCGGCCCGCGCCGCCGACGCGGCGCTGCTCCACGTGGACGAGACCCACGAGCCCACCCCCGTCACCTGGGCCGAGCTCCGCCGCCAGGTCGGCGCGCTCGCCGCGGAACTGCGCGCCCTGGGCGTGCGCCCCGGCGACCGGGTCAGCGGCTACCTCCCCAACATCCCCGAGGCCGTCGCCGCGCTCCTCGCCACCGCCGCCGTCGGCGCCGTCTGGACCTCCTGCGCCCCCGATTTCGGCGCCCGCAGCGTCCTGGACCGCTTCCAGCAGGTGGAGCCGGTGGTCCTCTTCACCGTGGACGGCTACCGCTACGGCGGCAAGGAACACGACCGCCGCGACACCGTCGCCGAACTGCGCGCCGAGCTCCCCTCGCTGCGCGCCGTCGTGCACATCCCGCTGCTCGGTACGCAGGCCCCCGCGGGCGCCCTCGACTGGTCGGCGCTCACCGCGGGCGACGCGGAGCCGGTCTTCGAGCCGGTCCCCTTCGACCACCCGCTCTGGGTCCTCTACTCCTCCGGCACCACCGGCCTGCCCAAGGCCATCGTCCAGTCGCAGGGAGGCATCCTCCTCGAACACCTCAAGCAGCTCGGCCTGCACTGCGACCTGGGCCCCGAGGACCGCTTCTTCTGGTACACCTCCACCGGCTGGATGATGTGGAACTTCCTCGTCTCCGGCCTGCTCACCGGCACCACCGTCGTGCTCTACGACGGCAGCCCGGGCTTCCCCGACACCGGCGCCCAATGGCGCATCGCGGAGCGGACCAAAGCCACCCTCTACGGGACTTCCGCCGCCTACGTGATGGCCTGCCGCAAGGCGGAGGTCCACCCCTCCCGCGACTTCGACCTCTCCTCAGTGAAGTGCGTGGCCACCACCGGATCCCCCCTGCCGCCCGACGGCTTCCGCTGGCTCCACGACGAGGTGGCCGAAGACCTCTGGATCGCCTCCGTCAGCGGCGGCACCGACGTCTGCAGCTGCTTCGCCGGCGCCGTACCCACCCTCCCGGTGCACATCGGCGAACTCCAGGCCGCCTGCCTGGGCACGGACCTCCAGGCTTGGGACCCCTCCGGCAAGCCCGTGACCGGCGAGGTCGGCGAGCTCGTCGTCACCAACCCCATGCCGTCCATGCCGATCCGCTTCTGGAACGACCCCGACGGCAGCCGCTACCGCGACAGCTACTTCGAGATGTTCCCCGGCGTCTGGCGCCACGGGGACTGGATCACGATCACCGATCACGGCTCCGTCGTCATCCACGGCCGCTCCGACTCCACCCTGAACCGCCAGGGCGTCCGGATGGGCTCCGCGGACATCTACGAGGCCGTCGAGCGACTCCCAGAGATCAAGGAATCCCTGGTCATCGGCCTGGAAGAGCCGAACGGCGGGTACTGGATGCCGCTCTTCGTCCACCTCGCGCCCGGCGCCGTCCTCGACGACGCCCTCCGCTCCAGGATCAAGACCACGATCCGTGAGGAACTCTCCCCGCGCCACGTCCCCGACGAGATCATCGAGGTCCCGGGCATCCCGCACACCCTCACCGGCAAGCGCATCGAGGTCCCGGTCAAGCGCCTCCTCCAGGGCGCCCCCATGGCCAAGGCGGTCAATCCCGGCTCGGTCGACAACCTCGACCTCCTGCACTTCTACGAGGAGCTCGCCCGCACCCGCGGCTGACGCGAGAGGCCACTGTCAGTGGCGACGATTACTCTGAGTGAGCAAGTGATCGCGTCACTCAGGGGGAACCATGCGCCGCTCGAACGACACCGGAACCCGCACCACCCCACCGCGCCCCGCCCGCGCCGGCAGGCGCCGCACCCTGCGCCGCGAAGTCCCCAGCACCGTCGGCCTCCTGGCCGACGCCGGGGACTTCGCGGCCATGCGCGGGTACCGCAGCTTCGCCTTCGACGACCACCGCGACTACCTGGACCACGTGGACCGGCTGCTCCGCTCCCTCGCGGCGCAGGGCATCCACACCACGGTCGCCCTGTTCGATCCGGTGGAGTACGCCGACTTCTGCGCGGACCGCGGACTGGACCCGGACTCCGCCGGATCCCGGACCCGCTTCACCGCCGAACTGGGCGGCGCCGCCGGCGGCCTCCCGTATGCCGGCCAGCCCATCGACGAACTGGTCCCGCTCCTCGTGGACGCGGCCGTCCGGCAGGCCACCTGGGAGTACGCGAGCTCGCTGCTGGCCGAAGTGGGCCGCTGCGCCGACTGCGGCGAGGACATCGGGACGGCCTCCCTGGAGCGCGCAGCCGAAGCGCTCCGGCGCCTGGTCGACGGGGCCGGCCCGGGCCACCACCACCTGGTGTGCAGCGTCCCGGCGCAGGACGAACAGCTCGTGGCGGTGCTGCACGCCGACACCGGCGACGGCCCCCGCGGCCGGCCCCGCGTGGACGGCCGCGACGGCCTGGACTTCGTGACCGTCCTCGCCGCGGGCCTGGCCCTCGGCGGACCCGGGGGGCTGGTCCTGCGCACCACCGAGGGGGACCGGGACCGCGTCCACGGCTGGCGCCTGGACCGCGGCCGCCTGGTACCCCTCTCGGCCGCGGCCGTCTTCAACGCCTACTGCACCGACGCCGACACCGGAGAGCCCGTGGGCCCCGAGCCCGGCGTCGAGTACTGCCCCGGCTACGAGGTGGACGAACCGGGCCCGCACCACTGAGCCGGGCGTACCCCGCCCACCCGGCAACGGCCGAGGGGCCCCCGCCACCGGCGAAGGCCCCTCGACGTCGGTCTTCTCGAACTACTCGCCGGACAGGACCGCCTGGGCGGCCACCCGGGCCTCCTCGGCGGTGTCCGCGGCGCGCGCGGCGGCAGCCGCACGCTCGCACTGCGCGAGGGAGTACTTGGCCAGCGTCGCCCGCACGTAGGGAATCGAAGCGGCACCCATCGAGAGAGAGGTGACACCCAGCCCCGTCAGCACACAGGCCAGCAGCGGGTCGGAGGCGGCCTCGCCACAGACGCCACAGCTCTTGCCCTCGGCCTTGGCGGCCTCGGCCGACATGGCGATCAGGTCGAGCAGCGCGGGCTGCCACGGGTCCTGCAGCCGCGATACGGCACCGACCTGACGGTCGGCGGCGAAGGCGTACTGGGCCAGGTCGTTGGTGCCCAGCGAGAGGAACTCGACCTCCTGGAGGATCGAGCGCGCCCGCAGCGCGGCGGAGGGGATCTCCACCATCGCACCGAACTTCGCCTTCAGACCCGCCTCGCGGCACGCGTCCGCGAACGCCTTGGCGTCGATGCGGTCGGCCACCATCGGGGCCATGACCTCGAGGTAGACCGGCAGCCCCTCGGCGGCCTTGGCCAGCGCGGTGAGCTGCGTACGCAGCACGTCCGGGTGGTCGAGCAGCGAACGCAAGCCCCGGACACCCAGAGCCGGGTTCGGCTCGTCGGCCGGGGTCAGGAAGTCCAGCGGCTTGTCGGCGCCGGCATCCAGAACGCGTACGACGACACGACCCTCGGGGAAGGCTTCGAGCACCTTGCGGTACGACTCGATCTGCTTTTCCTCGGTCGGCGCGTGCTTGCTGTCGTCGAGGAAGAGGAACTCGGTGCGGAACAGGCCCACACCCTCGGCCCCGGCATCGACGGCCGCCGGCACGTCCGCCGGACCGCCGATGTTGGCCAGCAGCGGCACCTTGTGACCGTCGGAGGTGGCACCCGGACCGGAGGAAGCGGAGAGGGCGGCCTTGCGCTCGGCGGCCGCGGCCTCCAGCTCGGCCCGCTTCGCCGCGCTCGGCTCCACGAACAGGTCACCGGTGCTGCCGTCGACGGCGATGACCGTACCCTCGGCGATCTCACTGGCACCCGGCAGCGCCACGATGGCCGGCACGCCCAGCGCCCGCGCGAGGATCGCGCTGTGGCTGGTCGGGCCGCCTTCCTCGGTCACGAAACCGAGGACCAGCGCCGGGTCGAGCAGAGCGGTGTCGGCGGGAGCCAGGTCCCGCGCGATCAGCACGTACGGCTCGTCACTGTCGGGCACACCCGGCATCGGCACGCCGAGCAGGCGCGCGACGATGCGGTTGCGCACGTCGTCCAGGTCGGCCACACGGCCGGCCATGTACTCACCGGCACCGGCGAGCAGGTCACGGTAGGCGGCGAACGCGTCGTACACACCGCGCTCGGCGGTGCTGCCGACGGTGATCCGCCGGTCGACGTCCGCCATGAGCTCGGGGTCCGTGGCGATCATCGCCTGGGCCTCGAGCACGTGCTGGGCCTCGCCACCGGCCAGCTGGCCCCGGGCGATCAGGTCGGCCGATACAGCTTCCACGGCCTGACGGGCGCGCCCCTGCTCGCGCTCCGCCTCGTCCGCGGTGATCTGCTTCGCCGGCGGTTCGAGAACCGCCGTGCCCATGTGCCGAACCTCGCCGATCGCCACACCGTGGCTCACGCCGACGCCTCGCAGCGTTGTCTCCATTTCACCTGTCTCCGATTGAGCGGCGGGTCCACCTGCCGCGTTGGATGTGCCAGTGCGTCTAGAAGGGGAGGTCACTGCCAGCCGAAGAGAGCGTCCCCGGCCTTGACGTCTCCGGCCTCGACCACGCCGGACAGGGAGTCGGCAGTCGCTTCAAGTGCCACGACGGGGCAGATGGGGGACTTGCCGGCGGCCTCGACCGCGGCGGGGTCCCAACGAATGACCTCCTGGCCGCGGGTCACGGTGTCGCCCTTGCTGACGAGCAGCTCGAAGCCCTCGCCGTTGAGCTGAACGGTGTCGATGCCCAGGTGCGTGAGCACTCCGTGGCCTTCGCTGTCGACGACGACGTACGCGTGCGGGTGCAGGGAGACGACTACACCGTCTACGGGGGACACCGCCGCCGAAGGCTCGCGCACGGGATCGATCGCGGTGCCCGGTCCCACCATCGCGCCGGAGAACACCGGATCGGGCACTGCCGCGAGTCCGATGGCGGTCCCGGCAAGTGGGGACGTCACGCTGGTCATGGGGGCCTCCCAGGGGTGGGGCTTCGTCGTGTCGCCGTCACTACCTGTCGCGAACGGCGTACTCTCCAGAAGGATAAGTCACAAGATGTTCGGGTTCGCCCGATGTTGGTCCCGAACCGGACTGGTCCTTCGGCACGGAGACTAGTGGACTAGACCGGTGGACTAGACCATACGCCTGAATCGATTTGCCTGGTCTCTGGTGGACCTGTACTGTCGTGACTCCCGCCAGGAGGCCCCGCGTGAACATTTCGCGAACGGCCGATGGACGGGAATCCTCCTCTCTCTAGTTCTGATCTTGATCTGATCCTCTTTCCGCATGCCCATTCGGCAAGCCGGAGAGTGGTCAGGGAGAAAGAAAAGGACTGATAGAGTCGGACTCGCCGGAAAGGGAAAGCGCGAAAGCGGATGACCTGGAAGGCGGAAAACAAGCGAGACAGACTCTGATAGAGTCTGAAACGCAAGAACAGCACAGAATAGAACGAAAGCCCGGAGGAAAACCCGCGAGGGTGAGTACAAAGGAAGCGTCCGTTCCTTGAGAACTCAACAGCGTGCCAAAAATCAACGCCAAAAAGTTGATAC
>NZ_JBIWAE010000014.1:0-223374 GCF_044759865.1 Streptomyces sp. NPDC099050
GGCCGCCGCGATCTGGCACAACCACAAGACCCGCCAGCCGGTCACACGATCACTGATCGCCTACGACCACTGATCATTCGGAATGACTCGTCTAGGCTGGCGGGTAGGGGCTGGCCTTGAGCTGGCGGGCGAGGTGGGCGGTGTTGGCGGCCAGGGTCTTGGTGGTCGTGGCGGTCTTCTCGGGGGTCTTGTCGAGGTCCTGATAGTCGGTCTTCTGCATGGCTTCGCCGACCCAGTAGGTAACGGCGTTGGGAGCGAGGGAGAACCCGGCGTCGTTCAGCCCCTGGTAGAGGTCGGCGCTGACCTTGTGGGCGCCGTCCTCGTTGCCGACGACGCAGACCGCGGCGACCTTCCCGTAGGTGAGCATGCGGCCTTCCTCGTCGGTTTCGGAGATCTCCGCGTTGAGCCGCTCCATGACCTTCTGGGCGATGCTGGAGGGGTGTCCGAGCCAGATCGGTGTCGACAGGACGAGGATGTCGGCGCCCAGGATCGTGTCGCGGATCCCGGGCCAGGCGTCGCCGTCGCCGAGGTCGGTGCTGATTCCGGTCTTCACGTCGTGGTCGGCGATCCGGATGGTGTCGCCCACGACTCCGTGTTCGGCGAGCGCGGTCATGGTCTGCTCGGCCAGCAGCTGGGCGCTAGACGGCTTCGGCGACGGGGACAGGGTGCAGACGAGGGCGACAGCCCGCAGGGGTGTGTTGTTCATGTATGCCCGGCTACCCCGTCCCCCGAGGGTGATATCAGCCCAGCTCCGAATTGGTCCTTTCAGGTGTCTTGCCAGGTCTGGGCGCTGCCCAGAGGCCTGAGGAGCGTGGCGGGGGGAATACGGCGATGCCGAATGAGCCCGGGATCCGCCGGGCAGGAGCATGTGCCGTCGGTGCGGGGGTACGCGTGCGGCATGCACGGACATCATGCGCGTCCCACGAGCACCTTGTTCCGTACGACTCAGTCCCGCGAGGAGCCCCCGGCGGGCGCGGGTCGGCACGCGGGCGGGGGAGGGATACTCCGCCGGCTGCGCCGCCGTATCCTCGCCTACCAGCACGTCGAGTTGCTGTCCTCACGCATCCCCGGGGACACCGGCACCGGCGACGAGGTCCTGCTCCTCGTCCACATCCGCAAGGTCGTCGGGGAGGTCCACTACCGGATGTGCCTCACGTGCGCCAAGGCCGTGATCGCCGCAGTCGACATCGACCCGCGCTTCCTCGGCACGGGCCTGGACACCCGAGCCCTGTCGCACCTGCGGGTGCGGCATCCGGGCCTCGCCTGGCACAGCACCCTGAACCTGCGCGGCACCCGCGACCTCCTGCGCCGATCACGCATCCTCGACGGCAGTGGGGTGTGCCACCACCTGCACGACGTCCAGACGGTCCAGACTCAACTGGCCTCCTGACCGCAGCGAACCAGGGACTGCAAGCTGCGGTGTCCCCAGCCAGCCACCGGCCCGACTGCCGCCGAGCTGAGGGCACGCACGCATCAGGCGTTCAGGTGATCAGGTGGGGTCCTTCTTGACGGAGCTGCGCACCGGCCTTCGTCCGTCGGACCTGCCATGTGCGTGGGCGACCATCGTCTCGATGTCGAACTGGTCCGGTCCGCTCGCCTGCTGGTCGGGCCGGTCCCTGGGTATCGGGTGGGCTTTCGCATGGGCTGATCGCCGGCTGGTCACTACAAGCTCCCTTCTTGGAGATGTTGCCAACGCTTCTGCCCCGAACGGTCAGAGCCAACGGCCCAGATGTTTTCCGGTGCTCGAATCATCGACGGACGTCCCGGATCAAGTTCGTACGCATGGTCAGGCGCTGGGTGGGCATGCGATGTCTCGGAGGTTGATAAATATGGTTCCCCTGCTTCTTGTTCTTCTGCTGATTCTGATTCTTGCCGGTGCGGGATTCGCGATCAAGATTCTCTGGTGGGTCGCGATCGCGCTACTCGTACTGTGGCTGATCGGATTCGTCGCTCGCCCGAAGAGCGGCAGCGGCCGGTGGTATCGCTGGTAGTCGCTCTGTAGCGGCGCAGTTCAGATGTGGTGGCGGTGGCCCGCCTCCCCCGACCGGGGGAGGCGGGCCACCGCCACGTCGGTGCGCGGGGGCTGTGGTTTTGCGTTGCCGGATGAAATCGGATATCGCGGGTAATCGTGGTGGTGCCGGGACGGTCGCCGTGACGCAGCAGGGGACCTGCTCACCTCCAAGGATCGACGGCCGTCTCGGTCCGAATGCGGCCGAGTGTGTGTGGATGAAAATCCGGGGCATGCGATGGTCAGGAACGGAACGGGAGTTCCGTTGTGTACGCGGCATGGAAAATGGAGGGTCGACGGGGAATTGGTTTCCCTTCCGCCTCCTGTGGACCGAAGGAGTTGTTTCGCATGACTGAGAATGTATGGGGTTACCGTGAGACGTCCGGCCGTCTGTCCGGCGCCGATCTGACGGGGTACAAGGTCGAGGCGACGGACGGTTCCATCGGCAAGGTCGACAAGCACTCCGATGAGGTCGGGTCCTCCTACATCGTGGTCGACACCGGTCCGTGGATCTTCGGCAAGGAAGTCCTGCTGCCCGCAGGCACGATCAGCCGCATCGACGCGAGCGACGAAAAGATCTACGTGGACCGGACGAAGGAGCAGATCAAGAACGCTCCCGAGTTCGACAAGGACAAGCACCTCGGCGACGCCGACTACCACCGTCAGGTCGGCGGCTACTACGACGGGCCGCACCGTCTGTGACCCGAGCGGAAACAGATGCGCGAGGCGGGGCGGCAACCAGTTGGTTGCCGCCCCGCTTTTGTCGCGTCCCGATCCCTCGTTCACCTCGGCGGCGGGCATCAAGCTGTGGCCTGAGCCGTGGCAGAAATCCGATGCCCAAAGGTGGTGCCCGGTAGGTTTGGAGCGGGTGCCGTTGGGCGTGGACGGGGTCCGCGTCATCGTGTGAGTGGGCGACTCCGGTCGGGAATCACTGCACCTCCTCAGAGCAGCTGACGACGACCTCGGTGTACGCCGGATCGTCCTCGACGTCAGCCGGGCGACCTTCGCCGACTCGACCATGCTGATCCTGCTGCGCACCGGCCGCCTGGTCCTAGCGGGCCCCGTGCCGCCCCGGCAGGGCCGGGTCTTGGGCCTGGCCCAGGCCTGAGATGTCTTTCACGTCGCAGATGGCGTAGAGGCCGCACGCACACTGCAGACGGGTGGCGAAGCCGTGGTTCTCCCCGCGATGTACGAAGCCCCTGCGATGCTTTGAGCACTCTAATAGTGCTCAGTTACCTGGATTTTGAGGGTTCCTAGAGTCCTCAAGGGTTTCGTTGGCTCGCGTGACCAGGAATTTCCACGGGGACTCGGCGACCTAGTGGGTGCGGACGCCTCGTGCTGAACGACGCGAGGCCGAGCGGCGTGGGCTGCCGGCGTCGCAACGGCTTGTGCCACCGACCGGACCACCGCATTCCTTTCGGTGTTCCGGTCGGCGCCCCTCTTGGTTCGGAATTGCAAGGCGAAGGGAATTCTCGGGCATGACCAGAACTCTCATTACCGGCGGCCTTGTCATTACGGCTTCCGACGAGTTGCATGCGGATGTTCTGATCGAGGACGGCCGTGTCGTGGCGATGGCGACAGCGGGCAGCCAGCAGTGGACTGCGGACCGGGTGATCGACGCCTCGCGGAAATACGTGATCCCGGGCGGTGTCGATGCGCACACGCATATGGAGCTGCCGTTCGGTGGCACCTTCGCGTCGGACACGTTCGAGACCGGGACCCGAGCCGCAGCCTGGGGCGGCACGACGACAATCGTCGACTTCGCGTTGCAGACACCCGGGCGCTCCCTCCGAGAGGGCTTGGACACCTGGTACGCGAAGGCCGACGGGCAATGCGCGATCGACTATGCATTCCACATGATCGTGTCCGACGTCAATGAACACTCCCTCAAGGAAATGGATGGACTCGTCGAAGAGGGCGTAAGTTCGTTCAAATTGTTTATGGCGTATCCGGGAGTCTTCTATTCGGACGACGGGCAGATCCTGCGCGCGATGCAGCGGGCTTCGGGCAACGGCGGGCTGATCATGATGCACGCCGAGAACGGCATCGCGATCGACGTCCTCGTCGAACAGGCCCTGGCCCGGGGGGAGACGGACCCGCGCCACCACGGCGAGGTCCGGAAGGTGCTCCTGGAGGCGGAGGCCACGCACCGGGCGATCCAGCTCGCCCGGGTCGCGGGCTCCCCCCTCTACGTGGTCCACGTCTCGGCGGAGGAGGCGGTCGCGGAGCTGGCGGCGGCCCGGGACAAGGGCCTGCCGGTCTTCGGCGAGACCTGCCCGCAGTACCTGTTCCTGTCCACGGACAACCTGGAGGAGCCGGACTTCCAGGGTGCGAAGTACGTCTGCTCCACCCCGCTGCGGCCCCGCGAGCACCAGGCGGCGCTGTGGCGGGGCCTGCGTACGAACGACCTCCAGGTGGTCTCCACCGACCACTGCCCCTTCTGCTTCCGCGGCCAGAAGGAGCTGGGCCGCGGCGACTTCTCGAAGATCCAGAACGGGCTGCCGGGGGTGGAGAACCGCATGGACCTCCTCCACCAGGCGGTCCTGGACGGGCACATCAGCCGCCGCCGCTGGATCGAGATCGCGTGCGCGACCCCGGCCCGGATGTTCGGCCTCTACCCCAAGAAGGGCACCATCGCGCCGGGCTCCGACGCCGACATCGTCCTCTACGATCCGCACGCCGAGCAGGTCATCTCCGCCGAGACGCACCACATGAACGTGGACTACTCGGCGTACGAGGGCAGGCGGATCACCGGACGCGTCGACACGGTCCTCTCGCGCGGCGAACTCGTCATCGACCGCCGGGAGTTCACCGGGCGGTCCGGTCACGGGGCCTTCGTCCACCGCTCCACCTGCCAGTACCTGTAAGCAAGCCGCAACTTCGCACGCAGCAGCAAGGAGCCATGCATGGACTTCGGCCTCGTCCTGCAAACCGACCCGCCGGCCTCCCAGGTCGTCAGCCTCATGAAGCGCGGCGAGCGCAACGGTTTCCGCTACGGCTGGACCTTCGATTCGGCCGTGCTGTGGCAGGAGCCGTTCGTCATCTACAGCCAGATCCTGGCCAACACGCAGCGGATGCACGTGGGTCCGATGGTCACCAACCCGGGCACCCGCACTTGGGAGGTGACCGCCTCCACCTTCGCGACGCTGAACGACATGTACGGCAACCGCACGGTGTGCGGGATCGGCCGCGGGGACTCGGCGATGCGGGTCGCCGGCCGGGCGCCGAACACGCTGGCCCGCCTGGGCGAGGCCATCGACGTCATCCGGGACCTGGCAGAGGGTCGCGAGGCCGACGTCGACGGCAATGCGATCCGGATCCCCTGGATCAAGGACGGGAAGTTGCCCGTCTGGATGGCGGCGTACGGGCCGAAGGCCCTGGCCCTGGCCGGGCAGAAGGCGGACGGGTTCATCCTGCAGCTCGCCGACCTCTACCTCACGGAGTGGATGATCAAGGCAGTCCGGCAGGCGGCGGTCGAGGCCGGCCGGGATCCGTCCGCGATCACCATCTGCGTGGCGGCCCCGGCGTACGTCACGGCCGACGGCTCGGCACAGGCACTGGCCCACGCCCGCGACCAGTGCCGCTGGTTCGGCGGCATGGTCGGCAACCACGTAGCCGACCTGGTCTCCCGCTACGGCGAGCACTCCTCGATGGTTCCCGAGGAGCTGACCGAGTACGTCAAGTCCCGGCAGGGCTACGACTACAGCCACCACGGCCGCGCCGGGAACCCGTCCACCGAATTCGTCCCCGACGAGATCGTCGACCGCTTCTGCCTCCTGGGCCCGGCCGAGGCCCACATCGAGAAGCTCCGCGCCCTGCGCGACCTCGGCGTCGACCAGTTCGCGCTCTACAACATGCATGACGCCCGGGAAGCGACCATCGACGCGTACGGCTCCGACGTCATCCCGTTGTTCAGCTGACTCCTGCGCGTGACGCGGGGCCGACCGGCAGGCGGGCCCCGTCATCGCCGCCTGTACACGCCCGCCAGCTTCTCCTCGAAGGGCGTGACGTCCTCGAATTCGTCGGCCGTTGCCCGCTTGTGCCCGCGGCCCCCGGCGAGCTGGTCGGCGAGTTCTCCGGCGGCGCGCTCGATCCGGGGCACGAGGCCGTCGGTGTTGCCCCAGTCCTCGGAAGCGGCGTACACGGCGGTCGGGACGACGAACGCGCGCAGGTAGGCGAACAGGGGGCGCAGCGCGTGTTCCAGGGCGAGGGAATGGCGGGCGGTCCCGCCGGTCGCGGCGATGACGACGGGTGTGCCGGCGAGGGCGTCTTTGTCGAGGATGTCGAAGAACGACTTGAACAGCCCGCTGTAGGACGCGGTGAAGACCGGGGTCACGGCTATCAGACCGTCGGCCCGGGCGACCGCGTCCAGGGTTGCCCGTAGGCGTCCGGCGGGGAAGCCGGTGGTCATGGCGGTGGCGATGTCGACGGCGAGGTCGCGCAGTTCGACCGTCTCCACCTCCGCCGTCACGCCGCGCTCCGCAAGGAGTCGTTTCGTGGATCCGGCCAGGCGGTCGGTCAGTAGACGGGTCGAGGAGGGTCGGCTCAAGCCGGCGGTGATCGCGACCAGTCGCAGCGTGCTCATGGGGTTTGCTTTCCTGGGACGGGGGACGGGGGGCGGGAGATCAGCGTGTGACGGGAGCCTTGGCGTCGCGCGCCGCGACGAGGGAGGCGTGCGTGGGCGCATCCGGCGCACTGGCGGGCCGGCCGATCGCGAACTCCTTGCGCAGGACCGGTACGACCTGTTCGCCGAGGATGTCGATCTGCTCCAGTACGGTCTTCAGCGGCAGACCGGCGTGGTCCACGAGGAAGAGCTGACGCTGGTAGTCACCCGCGTAGTCGCGGAAGGACAGCGTCCGCTCGATGACCTGCTGGGGCGATCCGACGGTGAGCGGCGTTTCGCGCGAGAAGTCCTCCAGCGACGGCCCGTTGCCGTAGACCGGGGCCCGGTCGAAGTACGGGCGGAACTCGCGTACCGCGTCCTGGCTGTTGGCGCGCATGAACACGTGGCCGCCGAGGCCGACGATCGCCTGTTCCTCTGTGCCGTGGCCGTAGTGGGCGTAGCGGCGGCGGTAGAGCCGGACCATCTTCTCGGTGTGCTCCTTGGGCCAGAAGATGTTGTTGTGGAAGAACCCGTCTCCGTAGAACGCGGCCTGCTCGGCGATCTCCGGGGAACGGATGGAGCCGTGCCAGACGAAGGGCGGTACGCCGTCCAGCGGGCGCGGGGTCGAGGTGAACGACTGGAGCGGCGTACGGAACTTGCCTTCCCAGTCCACCGAGTCCCGGCGCCACAGCTGATGCAGCAGCTCGTAGTTCTCCAGCGCCAGGTCGATGCCGTCGCGGATGTCCTTGCCGAACCACGGGTACACCGGTCCGGTGTTGCCGCGCCCCATCATCAGGTCCACACGGCCGTCGGCCAGGTGCTGGAGCATCGCGTAGTCCTCGGCGATCTTCACCGGGTCATTGGTGGTGATCAGGGTCGTGGACGTCGACAGCAGGAGCTTGTGGGTCCGGGCCGCGATCCACCCGAGCATCGTGGTCGGTGAGGAGGGGACGAACGGCGGGTTGTGGTGCTCACCGGTGGCGAACACGTCCAGGCCGGCCTGCTCCGCGTGGAGGGCGATGGTGACCATGGCCTTGATGCGGTCGCGCTCGGTTTCCGTCGTGCCCGTCGTGGGGTCCTCGGTCAGGTCGCCCACGGTGAAGATGCCGAACTGCATCCCGCTCATTCTTCCCACTCCCAGACTGGTTGACTGTTGAACTATGCGTGCTAACCGAGGACCCCACGGCTAAATTCCCGGGGTCAGGAGGAGACGAAGACCTCGTCCTGCCGGTCGACGTACGGCTGGAAGAGTTCCGCGGGCCAGTTGGGGTCGATGTCCGAGATCCGGTCGATCACCTTCCACGCGCCCGCACGCCGCTCGAACCGGTCTCGGTAGGTGCCCGTCGACACCACCCCCTGGTTGCCTTCCTTCCAGTGGACGAGCCAGCGCCAGGACACGACGGCCGTGTCGCCCCCGCCGTCGATCTCGAACCAGCCGACGTCGTGGAACCACTTGTCCAGGGGGAACACGCTGTGCGCGTAGTCGTAGAGGCTCTTGAGCCCCTCGGGTCCGGTGAAGGTCTGTGTCCTCAGATCATGAACGGTGAAGGTGGCCTCCGGCCAGTAGAGGCCGACGTACCTGTCGGCTGAAGCGCGGCTCGCGTCGTTGTCGATGTACCGCTGGTGACGCACGAGCTGCTCGTAGATCTCGAACCGGTCCGCTGTCGTGAGGGGAGCGAGGGCGGCGAGCGCCTCGGTCCGGTTCGCTGCCTTGCCCAGCGCGCCGAACTCGTGGAGATCACCGAAGACCTCGATGCGGATCGACTGGTCGAGGCCGCCGATCCGGACGGGGTCGAAGCCGGCCGCGGCGATCAGCCGGGCGACCACGTCACCCGCGGCCGTGTCGTCCGCGGCGTAGAAGCCGACCGCGGGCTCCGGGGTCCTGCGGGACGCGGCGGACAGGGTGTCGGCGGAGAGGGTGCCGAACGCCTTCACGAGCGTGGTGCCGACGGGGGTGAGGGCGGCCAGGAGCCGGCCGGAGGATTCCTCGGCGCCGATCGTCTTGACGAAGCCGCCGTTGCCGTCCGGGGCGATCGGGTTGGACGGGTCCACCAGGATCTTGCCCGAGAGCCTGTCGCCGTACTGGGCGAGGAACTCCTTGGCCGCGTCGAGCCAGATGGCGAGGACGATCACGTCCGCCTTCGCGACGGCCTCGTCGACCGTCACTGCCGTCGCGTGGTCCCCCAGCGAGTCGGCGAGGGACGTCGCGCTTTCGAGATCACGGCCGGCGAGCAGGACCGGCACCCCGCCCGCGACCAGGTCGGCCGCCAGGCGTCCGCCGATGTTTCCGGTTCCGACGATGGCTGTGGTCGTGGCCGTGCCGGTTGATGCAGTGGCTGTTGTGCTCATGGAATTCTCTTTCTACTGCAGGAGGACGGGGGCACTTGGGCTGAGCCAGCGGCGCAGGATCCGGGTGACGAGGGGCATCGCGATGTACGTCATCAGTACGCTGAACAGCGCGGCGAAGACGGCTGTCCGCGCCACCTGGGGCAACGCCGTCAGATGGGGTGTGAGGAGCGCGCTGCCGAGGAGCGAGACCGGAAAGATTCCGATGGCGGAACTCACCGCCGTCTTCCAGCGCGGCGGGGTGGCGGCCGTGCTGCCCGGATCGGCGAACCAGCCTTCCAGACCTGACAGTTCACGTCGTGCGACCTCGGCGTGGCGATGCCCCTCGTGAGGGGCGAAGAACTTCGCACGCTGTGGGGATCCGATCCACCCCTGGAGTGTCCCGTGGTCGCGGAAGCGGTGTACGAAGATCCACGGAGCGCCGTCCACGGCCGGATGGAAGAGGCCGCCCCCCAAGTTGCCGGGGGCCGCGGCAGCCGCGGCCAGAATGTCCCGCGCCCACTGCTGGAACGGCTCCTCGTGGCCCGGTTCGACCACACGCGCCGCGATCAGTGCCACGTCGGCCCGCCCGGCGCGGACGATACCGGGAGAGTCGCCGGAGGCGAGGCGCGACCGGTCAGGCACGCGGCGCGGCGTGGACGTAGTGCTTGGTCTCCTGGAACTCCTCCAGGCCGCGCATCCCGTTCAGCCGGCCCATGCCGGACTGCTTGAAGCCTCCCTCCTCGAACATGTCGTGGACGATGGCCCAGGTGTTGGTCCACACCGTTCCGGCCTGGATCTCGCGCCCGACGCGCAGCGGACGGTCGACGTCACGGGTCCAGACCGACGCGGCCAGGCCGAACTCGGTGGCATTCGCGCGGGCGACCGCCTCGGCCTCGGTCTCGAAGACCTCGAAGGTGGCGACCGGGCCGAACACCTCCAGCTGCACGATCGGCGAGTCGACGTCCTCGACCTCGATCAACGACGGGTGCAGGAACGCGCCGTCGCGCCTGCCCTGGACGAGCAGCTTCGCGTACGCGGCCGCATCGGCGACGACGCCCTCGACGCGCCGGGCGTTGCGCTCGTCGATCAGCGGGCCCATTTCGCTGGCCGGATCGTCGCCGGGGCCGACCTTCACGGCCTCCAGCGCGGCGGTCATCCGGCGGCGGAACTCGTCCGCGACACCGCTCTGGACCAGGATGCGGCTGCCGGTCATGCAGAACTGGCCGGTGAAGGTGGTGATGGCCTTGGTGAGGACGGGTACGGCGAGGTCCAGGTCCGCGTCGTCGAAGACGATCATCGGGCTCTTGCCGCCGAGCTCCAGGGAGAGCGCCTTGAGGGTCGGAGCGGCGTTCGCCGCGATGGTCCGGCCGACCACGGTCGAGCCGGTGTAACTGATGACGTCCACATCCGGCGAGGTGATGAGCAGCGGGGCGCCGTCGTTGCCCGATTCGGTGAATACGTTCATCACGCCGGCCGGGAGGCTCTTTGTCTGCGCGACCAGTTCGCTGAGCAGGCCGTTGACCAGGCCGGTCTGGCCCGGGAGCTTCATGGCGACGGTGCAGCCGGCGGCGAGGGCCGGGGCGAAGGACCGGACGGCCAGGACGACCGGGGAGTTCCACGGCGCGATGACGGCGGCGACGCCCGCGCCCTCGCGGAGCGTCATGGAGTACAGGCCGGGGCGGACCTCGCCCGAGCTGCCGTGGTCACTGAGGGCCAGTGCGGCGTAGTAGCGCAGCTTGGGAACGGTGAGGTCGATCTCGAAGGCCGCCTCACCGAGGATCTTGCCGTTCTCCCGGGCGAGCAGGCTGACGAACTCGTCGCGCCGCGCCTCCAGGTGGTCGGCCATCTCGAACAGTGCCCGGGCGCGCAGATTGCGGTCACGCGCCCAGTCGGTGGTGTCGAAGGCACGGCGAGCGGCGGCGATCGCGGCCGCGGCCTCCACCGCTCCGGCGTCGGCGAAGGTGCCGAGGACCTCACCGGTGGACGGGTTGAGGGACTCGGTCCTCTTGACGGAGTCGACCCACTGGCCGTCGATGAAGTTGCGGGCGTGCTGCATCGCTGTAAGTCCTTAAGTGGTGGGAAGAGGGGGGCTGGGACGGGGGATTTCGCAGGAGTTCGGGAGTCAGAGCTGGCGGGCGATGTGCTCGGCCGCCGCTATGACGGTGAGGTTGGTCGCGGCCGACGGGACGTCCGGGAAGATCGAGGCGTCGACCACGCGCAGTCCTGGCACCCCGCGCACCGCGCCGAGCCGGTCGGTCACGGCCGTCGGGTCGTCGTCCGCGCCCATCGGAGCGGTAGAGGTGGGGTGGTGGTAGGTGTCCAGGGTGGCGAGCATCGAGGCCTCGATCTCGGCATCGGTCCGCGTCTGCGGGCCCGGGTTGAGTTCACGCTCGACGAGGGCGGCCAGTGGCTGGGTGGCACCGAGCCGACGGGCGAGCTTGATGCCCTCGGTCAATCGGCGGCGGTCGCCCGGCTCGGCGAGGAAGTTGAGGTCGATGCGGGGTGCGTCCTGCGGATCCCGGCTGACGAGGGTCAGCGTGCCCTGCGACTCGGGGCGGACCAAGGCGACCGCCAGGACGAAGCCGACACCGGTGGGGCTGTTGGCGTGGTCGAAGAGGTGGGTGGCGGTGATGTGCAGGTCCAGCTCCCCCTCGGCGGCTTCGGAACTGGCGGTCCACACCTTCGCGCCGATCACCGGGGTCTGTTCGCCCACCCGGTCGGGGTGGGCGGCGTACGCGTTGTAGTAGAAGGGGTGGTCCTGGAGCCGAAGCCCGACGGGGAGGTCGGCGACGACCGGGATGTCCAGGGCTTCTAGGTCCTCGGCCGGGCCGATGCCCGAGCGCAGCAGGATCGCCGCACTGCCGTAGGCACCCGCGCTGAGGATCACTTCACTGGCGGGGACCTCGGTGCCGTCGGCGAGGACGACACCCACGGCCCGCCCGTTTTCGAAGGCCACCCGGTCGACGAGGACCTCGGGTCGGATGCTCAGGTTGGGCCGGGCACGAACCGCCCCGGTCAGGTAGGCCATGCCCGTGTTGACCCGTACGCCGTCCCGCACGTTCATGGGATACGGGCCCACCCCCTCGGGGTCGGCGCCGTTGAAGTCGTCCACCGCGCGGATGCCGTCCGCGAGTGCCGCGTCCACGAAGGCCCGCTCCATGGTGCTGATGTCGTCGCGGGTCAGCTGGACCACGGGGAGCGGGCCGGTGCGGCCGTGCAGGTCGTCGTCGCCGGTCCCGGTGGACTCCAGCGCCCTGAACGCGGGCAGGAGGTCCTCGTACGACCAGCCCTTCAGCCCGCGCTCGGACCAGCGGGCGAAGTCGGAGGGCAGGGCGCGGACCGCGACCGAGCCGTTGACGGCCGAGCTGCCGCCGAGGACCTTGCCCCGGTAGGCGGCGACGGCGTGACCGATGTGACCGGGCTCCGAGAGGTAGCCCCAGTCGTGGCCGGTGTAACCGCCGAGCACGCTGCTGCTCGCGACCTCCGCGGGGTACGCGTCCGGTTCGTACGCGGGGCCCGCCTCCAGGAGAAGTACCTGGCGGTCGGGGTCCTCGCTGAGGCGAGCGGCGAGCACGGCCCCGGCCGAGCCGCCCCCGACGACGAGGGTGGGGAGGGAAGGTGTCCCGGGCTTCGGATCGTTGTTCATGGGGGCCACGCTAGGAAATTCCGGTCGCCTTGGAATCGGTCACGGTATGGGTCATCGCCCAGGTCACCGGCCTGTCGTTGCCCGGAAGGTCAGCCGAGCAGCCGCAGTCCGTTGTCGAAGTCCACCCGGGTCAGTTCGGCGCGCGCCACGATTCCCAGCTTCGGGAAGACATTGGACAGGTGGTGGCCCACCGTCCGGGGACTGATCAGGAGCTGGGCGGCCACCTCGCGGTTGGTGAGACCGTCGGCGGCGAGTCTGGCCACCCGGAGCTCCTGCGGGGTGAGGAGAGGTTCCGCACTGCTGCCGTACGGCTCGGTGCGACGCAGTCGCTGGCCCGTCAGTTCCTGTTCGTGCAGGCTCCGTTCGAGCAACGGGGTGGCGCCGAGCCGCTGGAAGACCTCCGCCGCCTCGGCCAGCTGAACCCTGGCGTCGGTCCGTCGGCGGGCCCGACGCAGCCACTCCCCGTAGAGGAGCCGCGTCCGCGCATGGGCGAAGGGATGATCCGCCGCGCCCGGAACCGACAGGGCTCCCAGGAAGAGCTCCTCCGCGCCCTCCTCCGCCAACAGCGCCTCGCCGCGCAGCGCCGCCGCCACGGCCCAGGCGGCCCCGGTTCCCCGCGCCCACTCCTTCAAACGGCGCAGTGCGTCCGCGCCCTCCTCGGGCCGGCCGGCGCTGCTCGCGGCCTCCACGGTGTCGGGTGCCGCGAGCAGCGCGAACGTCGCGTGCGCCGCACGGTGTCCGGGCTCGGCCAGCCGTACGAGGACCCCCAGGGCCTCCTGCGCGCGCCCGGCGAACAGGGCCGCCATGCCCCGGTTCCAGTAGGCGGCGGCCGTCAGCGCGTGCACCCCCCGCGGTTCCGACAACTCCAGTGTCCGGGAGGTGAGTTCGGTGACGCTGCCCTCGTCGCCCCGCAGGGCGGCGAGCCAGGCGAGGGAATTGCGGCACTGCGAGGCCGCATGGTCGGCGCCGATCTCCTCGGCCACCCGCAGCGTGTCCGCCGCGTTGGCGGCCGCCTCCGTCCACCGCCCGCGGACGATGTCGATCGTCGCCGTCTGCGGAACGGTCAGCACCAGGGGGCTGACCGCTCCCGTCCGGCGCAGCGCCTCCAGCTCGCGCTCGTACGCCCGGATCAGCGGCTGCTCCGCACCCCATGCCACGGCCAGCGGCGCGGGCGGCATCAGGTGCCAGGACGCGCTGCCGATCCGTGCGAAGTCTTCGTCCGCGCGGGGCGGCGTACCCGTGCCCGGCCCGGTGCCCCACCACTGCTTGATCATGGGAAGCAGCCCGGTGCCGGTGCAGTCGGCGCCGACCGCCAGCTCCTCCAGCCGCTGCACTGCCTCGGCCTGCCGGTCGGCGGACCCGCCGGACCAACCGGCCCGAACGGCCAGGCACGCCAGTTGCACGGCTTTCTCCGGCTCGGCCACCGACCGGGAGGCGTGCAGCAGCAGCCGGTGCGCCTGCTCCTGGTCCCCGTGCGCGAACTCGATGATGCCCCGCAGCCCTTCGCTCTCACGGACCACCGTCTCCACGTCCGACAGTCGGTCCGCCCGGTCGAGCAGCTCCCGCGCCGTGTTCACCTGTCCGTTGCCCCATGCGGCCTGCGCCCCCAGCGCGAGCCGGCGGGCCGCGTCCGCCGGTACGGGCGACAGCTCGGCCGCCCGGCGCAGCGCCCGCGCCGCCGACGCGTACCCCCCTCGGGTCCAGCCGCTCTGCGCGCTGTGTTCGAGGAGTGCGGCCACCTCCTCGTCGGCCGTGTCGGCCGCCGCCGCCAGATGCCAGGCCCGCAGGTCGCTGCCGTCCACGCCGTGCAGGGCTTGCGCCAGTGCGCGGTGCACCGACTGCCGCTGCGTGAAAAGAGCCTCCTCGTACACGACGGCAGCGATCAATGCCGTGCGGAACCGTATCCGTCCCTCCGCGATCGTGATCAGCCCGGAACGCAGGGCTTCGTCCCAGGCCGCGGTGCCGGCTCCGAGCGCGATTGCCGCCTCGCGCACCGTGTGGTGGTCCCCGAGGTCCTCGGCCGCCGCGACGAGGAGCACCATCTGCGCGAGGTGCGAGAGCCGGGAGGTCCGAGCGCCGAAGGCGCGACGCAGCAAGGGGCCGACGGGGATGCGTTCCGTGCTCTCGCCGGACTCGCCGCCCGCCTCGCCGACGGAGGGAAGCTCGCGGAGCGCCAGCGGGTTTCCGGCGGCCAGACGGACCGTGCGGTGCACGTTCTCCGCGTCCGCCCCGGGCATGGCATGGCGTACGAGGTCACTCGCATCGGTGTCGGACAGCGGGGTGACCTCCAGGCCGGGCAGCAACTCCCAGAGGCCGTCGGTCGCCGGATCACTGTGCCCGGTGAGCAGGAGCGCGACCGGTTCGGTGCGCAGCCTGCGGACCACGAAGGCCAGGCACTCGGCAGTCGGCTCGTCGATGAGGTCGGCGTTGTCCACGGTGATGAGCACCGGCTTCCCGCAGGCGAGTTCGGAGAGCAGCGTGAGGGTGGCCACCCCGATGAGGAAACGGTCCGCCGCATCCCCGCTGTGCCCGAGCGCCCCCCGCAGCGCGGCCGCCTGAGGCGCGGGCAGCGCGTCGATCCGGTCCGCGGCCGGCCAGAGCAGCTCGTGCAGCGCGGCGAAGGCCAGCCCGGACTCCATCCGGGTACCGCGGCAGCTCAGGACCGTGAAGTCGGCCGCTGCGGCGGTCGCGTAGTCCAGCAGCGCGGTCTTTCCGATGCCCGGATCCCCCCAGAGCATCAACGCCGAGCCCGCGCCCTTCCGTGCCCCGTGAAGGACACCTTCGATCTCCGCCTTTTCCACGCCTCGACCAAAAAGAATCATTTCTCGCCATCCGTGCACATCATCCGTACAACATCATTTCGCGTGCTTTTCGGCGACCGATACGGTGACCGATGCGCCGGCCGGAGTCCTGTCCCTACGGTCGTTGTCATGAACAGCAATACGCAGGCCGAAGGCACCCACCTCGTGGAACAACTGGCAGCGGCCGCCGGCGAGGAGCCCGGGCGGAGGCTTCTGCACGCCCGTGGCGTCTGGGTGAAAGGTGCCTTCACCCCGTCCCCCCACGCCGCCGGAATCAGCACGGCCGGGGTCTTCTCCGCCCCCCGCACGCCGGTGACGGCCCGCTTCTCCACCACGCTGGGCGGCTCCGGCGGGCACGACGGCGACCCGGGTGACCAGGGCCTCGCGATCCGTGTCGGGGACCTGGACCTCGTCACCTTCACGCTGCCGGTCTTCTTCGTCCGGACCGGACCGGACCTGATCGACTTCTTCCGGGCCACCCGGTCCGATGACCCGGCCGTCTTTCCTGCGTTCCTGCGCGGCCACCCGGAGGCCGCCACCGCGCTGGGCCTCGCGGGGAAGGCCCGGCCCGCCGCGAGTTTCACCGGAGTCACGTACCACGCGGTGCACGCCTTCGGGCTGGTGGACACGGCGGGCACCACCCGCTGGGCACGGCTGAGCCTGCGCCCGCTGCGCCCGCTGCCGTCCCTGGACCCGGCGCTGGCCCGGACCCTGCCGGGCGACTACCTCACGCGGGACCTCACCGACCGCCTTCCGGCCGGTTTCGAGCTGACGGCCCACCTCCCGGGCGCGGCGGACGAGGTTCATGACCCGACCCGGCTGTGGACCGGTACCGAGACGGTCTCGCTCGGCACTCTCACCCTCACGCGGTCCCACGTACCCTCCACGGAACCGGAGTTCGACCCACTGAGGCTGCCGCAGGGCATCGAGGCCCCGCAGGACCAGTTGTCGAAGGACCGCAGCACGGCATACGAGGCGGCGCGTCGGCGTCGGGCCTCCTAGAACCGCGTCGGCGGCCGCATTACGTTCCCCCGTGGCCGGTGGAGATCCCACGGATCTCCACCGGCCTTCGCCGTGCAGACGGCCGTACGCGCTCAGCGCCGCCTCGCGCGCGCTACAGGGGCCGTGGACGGGGCGGCGAAGACGGTCGCCCAGACGAGGACTGCGCAGGCAAAGGCGGCGGCGGCGAACACCAGTGGGCGTCCCAGGGCGTCGTCGCGGGAGCCGGCCAGCAGCGCACCGGCCGCGGCGACGGCCAGCGGGACCAGAGCGCGCGGCCGCGAGGCTTCCGGCACGCTCGCGGGATTCAGGAGACGGACCGCGATGCCGTAGCAGGCACAAGCGAGGAGCGTCGCGCCGAGCACGTCGCTGGGCCGGTGCCAGTAGAGCGACTGAACACCACCCGCGATGACCGCGGTCCACAGGGCGCCGACGGCGGCGACGTACGGGCGGGAGCGTGCGGAGGAGACGAGGGCGCAACCGAGTGACAGTGCCGCGACGATGGCGACGTGACCGCTGGGAAAGCTCGGCGCGAGCAGCGGTTGCGGTGCGGAGACGAGATCGGGGCGGATGAGGACGACCTTGCTCAGGAACTCCGTGACGGCGAGCGCGACCAGCACCGTGGTGAGAGCCGCGCATCCCTCCCGTGGGCGTCGGTGCACCGCGGCGACCACGGCGATCAGCGCCGTGCCCGCGATCAGGGTCGCCCATTCCCCCGTGAGGGGAGGCGGGCCCCAGGACCAGGCCAGCGCGGAGATCCGGGCACCGTCGGCGTAGCCGCGCACGAGTGAGTTCTCCGCTGCCTGACCGATGGGTGTCCACACGGCGGTGAGATGGATGACGGCGAACGCGATGAGGAACGTGCCCGGAGAGGCGCGGTGCAGCCCACGCAGCTCAACCCTCCGTCGGAGAGGGGCGGTAGCAGGTGGTTCGACGGGGGCCGGGCTGTCGGCCACGGCGTCCGGTGTAGTGTGGCGGGCTGGTTGCGGCACGGCGGTTTCCGTTTCCTCGGGTTCACGAAGGGGTCAGCGAGCGGGCCCGCTCGGCGCGCTCGGCCAGGACGCCGGCCCGGTTGTCGCGCATCTGCGACAGGGACCGCTCCCTCTCCTCGGGCGCGAGCCGGTCGAGGTACAGGACGCCGTCGGTGTGGTCGGTTTCGTGCTGGAGACAGCGGGCGAAGAGGCCGGTGCCGGACACGGTGACGGGCTTCCCCCGCCAGTCCTGGCCGTGCACGGTGACGCTCGCCGGACGGGTCAGCTCCCGGGCGGCGCCGGGGACGGACAGGCACCCTTCGCGGCGGGTGATCCGGTCTTCTCCGGTGACGTGGAGCTCGGGATTGAGGATGTGCCCGATGTGGCGCTCGCCGCGCCCGCCGGGGCAGTCGTAGACGAACAGCCTCAGGTCCAGGCCGATTTGGTTCGCGGCCAGTCCGACGCCGTGGGCCACGTGCATCGTGAAGAACATGTCCTTGAGGAGCTGGGCCAGTTCCTTGGTACCGAAGTCGGTGACGTCGGCGCAGCGCTGGTGGAGTACAGGGCTGCCGAACTCGGTGATCTCGCGGCAGAACCCGCCTGAAGCCTCTGACGGCAACGTACGCTCGACGGCGCTGTGAGGTGGTGTCTGGGGCATGGGAGCGAGGCCTTCCATACGGTCGGTGGTCGTCGGATTTCCCGGACGGGCTTTCACCTGGGCGCGCGAGCGCCCCTCGCCCGGCGTCCGCCAGGTGAGGGGGACGCCGGGCGAGGGGCGGGGAGCCGGGGCGGGTCTGTCGTTCAGCGGCCGGGGCCGCCGATTCAGCGGGTGCCCTGGTCCGCCTGCTTGATGATGCGGCTCACGGCGTCGGGGTTGCTGACCATGACGGCGTGGGAACCCCGGACCTCGGTGATCCGGGCACCGGCCCGCTTGGCCATGAAGCGTTCCAGGCTCGCGCCGATGGCCTGGTCCTGAGTGGCGACCAGGGCCCAAGAGGGCAGGTTCTTCCACGCGGCCTGCTTGGTGGGCTGGCCGAAGGCCTCCACGGAGATGGGACGCTGGGAGGCGGCCATGAGGGCGGCCTCCTCGGCGGGTACGTCGGCGGCGAAGGCCGACCGGAATTTCGCCGGGTCGAGGAAGACGTCGGTCCCGGTGGTCGAGTCGGGACGGGTGTAGGAGAAGGTCTGCCTCGGCAGGGGCGGGATGGTGGAGTCCGGGTGCTGCTCCATCAGCGCGCCGAGTGCCTCGTCCTTGTCGGGGATGAAGGCGGCGATGTAGACAAGTGCCCTGACGTCGGGCACGCCCGCGGCGGCGTTGGTGATGACGGCGCCGCCGTAGGAGTGGCCGACCACGATCTTGGGGCCCTTGACCGCCTTGAGCTGGCTCGCGATGTAGGCGGCGTCGTAGTCGAGGCCGCGCAGTGGGTTCGCGAGAGCCACCACCGGGTACCCGGCGCAGCGCAGGCGGGTGACGGTGGCGTTCCAGCCAGAGGCGTCGGCGAAGGCGCCGTGGACGAGAACGACGGTCGGCTTGGCGCCGGCCTGCGCCGCGGGGCCCTGCTGGGGTGCCGCCGCCGCGGAGGGGGCGAGTACGCCCAGGGTGGCTGCCGCGGCGAGTGCTGTGGCGCGGAGGGCGGCGGGGCGGGGGATTTTCGGGTGCGTCATGGAACTGCTCCGTAAGAAGTGGCGCGTTGAGGTGGAGACGTACGGGTGCACATGGGCGCACCCGAGGGGCCGCCAGTGGGCGGGCCAAGGGCCTTGGTTCCACCGCTGGCGGCTTGCGGGTCCCGAGCACGCAGGGTGCGGGAGAACCACTCGGTGGGGGAGTCCGCGCGGAGGCGGACGCCGTTCACGCGTCGTGGGTGAGGACGGCCTTCACGGTGCGGCCCGCCCTGACGTCCGCGACGGCGCGGTTGATGTCGGCCAACGGGTACGTGGTGACCAGACGGTCCAGGGGGAAGCGGCCCTGGTGGTGGAGGTCCAGCAGGCGTGGGATCAGGACGCCGGGGGCCTGGTGGCCCATGACGGATCCGGTGACGCTGCGGCCCTTGAGCAGTTCGAAGGCGTTGGCCTTGAGCTCCGCATCGAGCCCCGCGACGCCGAGAACGGCTGCCGATCCGAGCGGGGCGAGGACGCCTATGGCCGTGTTCATCACGGGAACGGCGCCGGTGGACTCGACGCTGTGGTCCACCCCGCGTCCCCCGGTCAGCTCCATGACGGCCCGCGCCGTGTCGACGGCCGAGGCGTCGACCACATCGGTGGCGCCCAGTTCCCCGGCGAGACCGAGGCGTCCGGGCACGCGGTCGACCGCGATGATCCGGGTCGCACCGGAGGCGGCGGCGGCCATGACGGCCGCCAGACCCACGGCGCCGAGGCCGAAGACCGCCACGGTGCTGCCCGCCCGTACCGCGAGGGAGTTGAGCACGGCGCCGGCGCCGGTGATGATGCCGCAGCCGAGGGGCGCCAGCGTGGTCGGCGGCAGATCGTCAGGGACCTTGACCAGGCCACGAGGATGCGCGAGGCCGTGTGAGGCGAAGGAGGACTGGCCGAAGAAGTGGTCGTGGACCCCCTTCCCGGCCGTGTCCCGCAGACCGACCGAGCCGTCCGTCCGGCTGGAGGCGAAGTTGAGCGGGATGTGCTGCTCGCAGTACGCGGGCTGCCCGGCCAGGCAGCTACGGCAGGCGCCGCACGAATCCAGGCTGAGGACGACGCGGTCGCCCGGCGCGAATCCGGTGACCGCAGAGCCGACGGCCTCGACGGTGCCGGAGCCCTCGTGGCCGAGGACCACCGGGAGCGGGGTGGGCAGGCGTCCGGCGGCCGCCTCCAGGTCCGTGTGGCACAGTCCGACGGCCGTGTAGCGGACCAGGACCTCGTCCGGGCGTGGGTCGTCGAGTTCCAGTACTTCGATCCGGAACTCCCCGTCGGCCGCGCGAGAGACGGCGGCGGTGACTGAGGTGGGCATGTGGTGGTTTCCGTTCGTGGCGGTGGGAGGACTACGACGCGCTGCCGAGGCCGAGCAGGAGGTCGGAGGCCTTCTCGCCGATCATGATGCTCGGGGCGTTGGTGTTGCCGCTGGTCTCGTGGGGCATGACCGAGGCGTCGGCGACGCGCAGGTTGGCGATCCCGTGCACCCTCAGCTCGGGGTCGACGACGGCCATGGCATCCATGCCCATGCGCGCGGTACCGATCTGGTGGTGCCCGGAGACCACGGTGGCGCGTACGTGGTCGCGCAGCTGAGCGCGGGTGGCGGTACCCGGTCCGGGCAGGGCTTCGCCGTCGTTCCACGCCTTGAGGGCACTCTGCGCGGCGATGTCGCGCAGGGCTTCCAGGTTGTCGACCAGGGTCTCCAGGTCGCGGGGGTCGGAGAACGCCTTCGGGTCCAGGACCAGCGGCGCGGTCGGGTCGGTGGAGCGCAATCGCACTTCGCCGCGGCTGAAGGGGTGCAGCAACTGGCCCACCGCGGAGAAGCCGTGCTCCGGCAGGTCCGCGCCCGGGACGGGGTAGACGAACGACAGGAAGAGGGGCTGGACGTCCGGGGCGACCAGACCGGGCCGGCTGGTGGCGAAGTACTGAGCCTCCAGACCCTGCGCGGCCCAAGCGGGGAGCGGCCGTGCGGACTTCCAGACCAGCGGGGCCGACCAGTGGTCCTGCAGGTTCTGTCCGACCCCCGGCAGGTCGGCGCGGACGCGCAGGCCGTGCGAGCGCAGGTGGTCGGCAGGGCCGATCCCCGACAGGAGCAGCAGCTGAGGGGTGCCGAAGACACCGCCGGACAGCACGATGTCCGCTCCGCTGCGGGCCACTGTCTCCTGCCCGTCCAACTGGTAGGCGACGCCGACCGCACGCTCGCCCTCCAGGACGATCCGGGTGACCAGAGCGCCGGTGACGACGGTGAGCAGCGGGTTGTCCTGGACTTCCCGCCCGTACGCGACCCAGGTCGACTGCCTGCGGCGGTCCTTGATGGTGTGCTGCGTGTAGCTCACGCCCAGCTGGTCGCCGCTGTTGTAGTCCTCGTTGTACGGCAGGCCGTACTCCTGTCCGGCCTCCACCCACGCCCGGACCAGGTCGTCCGGGCCCGGGTTGCGCTGGACGTGCAGCGGGCCACCGACGCCGCGCCCGCCCGTGGCGCCACCGTCGAAGTCCTCCATCCGCCGGAAGTAGGGTTCGACGTCCTTCCAGGCCCAGCCCGCCGCGCCCTGGTAGGCCCACGCGTCGTAGTCGGCCGCGGCCCCGCGCACGTAGATCATGCCGTTGAAGGAACTCGAACCGCCCAACGTCCTGCCGCGCGGCCACGGCAGTCGCCGACCGTCGGCGTGCGTCTGCGGCTCGGTCTGGAAGGCCCAGTCCCAGGCACTGTTCCACAGCCGGACGGAGCCCGTCGGGTCGTGGATCGCCTCGGTGTCGTCCACCGGCCCGGCCTCCAGGAGCAGGACGCTGCGACCGGCGTCCACCAGCCGCCGGGCGATCACCGCCCCCGCGGAGCCGGCGCCGACGACTATGTGGTCGTAACTCATCTTTTCCACAGGTTCACTCCGAAGAATTGCCGGTCAGGAAGCGGCGAGGCCGATTTTCAGGGCGGACGCGATTTCGACCGCGCGACGGGTCTGGAATGAGATGGCGGAGAGCTGGGTTTCGCCGGGCGGAATTTTTCCGTTGTCCGAAATGTGGCTGGTCCCGTACGGGTTTCCGGATATGTGCTGCACGGGGTCGGCGTAGCCGGGCGCGACGATGATCGACCCCCAGTGGTAGAACGTGTTGTTCATTGCCAGGATCGTGGTCTCCTGGCCGCCGTGTGCCGAACCGGTCGACGTGAACGACGAGGTGACCTTGTTGACCAGGCCGCCGCGGGCCCACAGTCCACCCGCGGTGTCGATGAACTGCTTCAACTGGGCGGCCGGGAGGCCGAAGCGGGTCGGGCTTCCCAGGAGGATCACATCGGCCCAGTCCAGGTCGTCGACGGCGGCCTCGATGACGTGCCCGGTCTCGGCGTGGTGCGCCGACCACTGGCTGTTGGACGCGATCGCCTGCTGCGGAGCCAATTCCCGCACCTTGCGCAATCGGACGCGCGCACCGAGCTGTTCCGCGGTATCGGCGGCGGCCGCCGCGAGCTTGTGAATGCTGCCGGTGGCCGAGTAATAGATGACCGCGACATTGATGTCAAGACTCATTTAATTCCTACATGAATAACGGATGGGCGTGAGCGGGATTGATGTGCGGGGGAATGCGGAGAGGTCGGGCAGGAATAAGCCGCACGGTGCGGTCGTTCCGGATGCTGACGTCGGCCGGGACCGGGTGGAGAGGTGTGCGCCCTGCCGCCGGTGCTGGTGATCAGCGCCGCTGTGGGTGCTGCGTACGTCACCGCTCCTTGTCGCAGCGGAAGGGAGCCGCACTCCGCTTGTGTTGACCACTTTGGTCGGCTCGTACAACGAACGTGCAACAGGGGGTAAATGCTCATGACATACCATGCCGGGGCAGACATGTCCGGTTCTGCGTCACGGGACAACACGGGGATAAACGGGATGTCTGCTGGCAATTCGCATCATGTGGTGCAGTTCGCGCTGCTCAACGGCGTGACGGCAACCCGTGGCGAGCACGCCATAGCGCTCGGCCCTCCCCAGCGACGGGCTCTGCTGTGCGCTCTGGCCCTCCGTCGCCGCCAGTGGGTGTCCATGAACACCCTGGTCGACGCGTTGTACGAGGAGGACGCCCCGGCCGGCGCGACCAAGGTGATCCAGACCCACGTATCCGCGCTGCGGGGCGTGCTGGAACCTCCCCGTCCCGCCGGAGCCCCACCCGTCTTCCTGCTGTACGGCCATGGCGGCTACCAGCTCCGCATCGCCGACGAACAGCTCGACCTCGCCGTGTTCGACCGTCTGGTCGGTGACGCGGAACGGGCCCGGGCCCGTCAGCAGTGGCAGGCCGCCGACGCGTCCTACACGCGAGCCCTCGCGCTGTTCTCCAGTGAGCCCCTGGCCGGGGTTCCGGGCCCCTACGCCGAACACCAGCGCACCGCCCTGCTCGCACGCCGACTGGTGGTGGTCGAGGACGCACTCGAGGCCGCGGTCATGGGTGGACGCGCCGGGCAGGTGATCGACCAGCTCAGGACGTTCACCGCCGAACATCCCCTGCGGGAGCGCTTGCACGCGTTGCTGATGCAGGCGCTCCATGCCGGTGGTCGGCCATCCGAAGCGCTCCAGGCGTACACCCGGGCCAGGGAAATCCTGGTGGACGAGCTGGGTGTGGAACCCGGCAGCGAACTCCGCGCCTTGCACGCCCGTGTACTCGCCGGTGAGCCCCCGTCGACCCCGCTCGGCCCGCTACCGGCCGCCCTGGCTCCCGCCGCCGAGCTGCCCGTCCCCGTCGCATCCGCTCCGGGGCACGTCGTCGGCTTCCCGATGGTGGGCAGGGAAAGGGAACTCCACCAGATCACCGGACTTGCCGGAGAGCTGTCGTCCGGGCAGGGCGGACTCGTGGTTATCTCGGGAGGTCCTGGCATGGGCAAGTCGCTGCTGCTGCGCGAGGTGGGCCGTCAACTGCCCTCCAGCCGAAGGCTGCCGCTGACAGGCGGAGTCGAACCTGCCCTCGTCAGCGGTCTGCGCGAGGCACTGGGGTCCTTCTCGCAGCCCGCCCCGGCGTCCGAGGCCGACGCCCGCACCCTGGCCGACTGGGCCTGCCGCGAGCTGGCCGACGCCGGCCGCCCGCTCGTCCTGCTCGCCGACGACGCGGGCGACGCCGACGACGGCTCCCGGCAGGCGCTGGTGATCCTGGCCCAGCGCCTGCGACACCAGCCGGTCCTGTGGGTACAGGTCGCGCCCGGAACCCATCACGATGCTTCCACGGCCGAATGGCACGCCGAGCTGGAAGCCCGCTCCGCACTTGCCGTCTCACTGGGACCGCTCGACGTGCCGGCGATCGTCGCACTCGCCGGGCGGGTTCTGGCCGCGCCGGATTCCGTACCGCTGGCCACCGTTGTCCATCAGGTCACTGGTGGCGTTCCGGTGCTGGTGCACGCCCTGCTCGCAGACCTCAAGGGGCTCCACCACCAGGACGGCCTGCCCGGGGACCTCATACCCGACCACTTCACGCGCGCGCTGTCCTGTCTGCTGCACCGCCAAGATCCGGTGGACGCGCGACTCGTCAGGGCGCTGGCCGTCCTCGCCGAGCACGCCCCGTCGGCCGTTCTGCTGGCGGCGGTCTGCGCGCAGCCGGTCGAGGAGACGCGCCGACGCTGTGCCGATCTGACCCGTCGCGGCATCCTGGCCTCGGCGGAGCCTCCACGGCTGCGACACCCGCTCATCGCTTCGGCGCTCTTCAACGGCTGTTCGTCCGTGGAGAAGACCTCCATCAGGGTCGCGGCGGCGGAGTGTGCCCAGATGGCGCTGCGGCCGGTCCGCGAAGTAGCCGATCACCTGGGCGAACTGGCCGGGGCGCAATGGGCGCGCTGGGCGACCGTCCTCATCGACGCGGCGAACGAATGCCTGCGCGAAGGAGCCGCCGCACCGGCGATCGGCTACCTGGAGGCCGCCTTGCGCGTCACCGAACCAGACGAACGCGCCGCCGTGCTCCTGCGCCTCGGGCAGGCCGAACTGCAGACCAACCCGAACGCGGCTTGCATCCACCTCCAAGAGGCGCTGCGGCTCCAGCGAGACCTCGGACAGGCACCGACCGCGGTGGTTCCCCTGGCCTGGGTGCTGGTGTCCCAGGGACGGACGACCGCCGCCATCTCACTCATGGACACGGTGGTCGCCGAGACCGAAGCCGTCGATCCGGGCGCCGCGCGAGCCGTCCGCGCGGCCGGGTGGATGATCTTCTCCCTTACGCCGGGCACGTGGCACACGCTGATCCGAAAGGTCGCCGCGACCCCGCCCACGTGCGCGGCCGACGAGGTGGTGGCCAAGGCTCTGGTGCTCTACGACGACGCGATCAGGTTGCGCTACAGCGCGAAGGAGGCACTCGAACGATGCCCCACCGCCCGAAGCGTCTCCGACTCCGCGCAGCTGCCCCGTCAACTGGTCGGTATGCGGGCCGCCCTGGCGGTGTGGTGCGATGACTACACCCTGGTGGAGCACTTGTGTGACCAGCCGAACGACCACGACTTCGCCGCCGTCGATCTCAGCAGGGTGATGAACCGGGCGGAAGTCGCCCTGCGCCGGGGCGACTACCGACTGGCCCTGGCCGAGTGCCGACTGCTGACGTCGGTACCACTCGACCAGAACGTACGGCGTCCCGCCGCGATGGTGGGCCTCTACGCGCACGCCCTGATCGGCCTGGGCCGCACCGACGAGGCCGAGCAGTGGCTGGACAGCACGCACCAGCACGCGGAGCCGGAGACCTGGCCGTGGATCACCGTGCTGTACGTACGCGGCCTGCTGCGTTCCGCGCAGGGGAACGCGCAACAAGCGGCCGCGCACTTCCTGGACTGCGGCCGTCGGTTGGCCGCCTGGAACATCGAAACCCCGGGCTTCCAGCCGTGGCGCAGCTCGGCTGCGCTGGAGCTGGCCGCGCTCGGCCAGCAGGACGGGGCCCGGGCGCTGGCCGAGGAGGCATTGGACGTAGCCACGCGATGGGGAGCGCCACGGCCTCTGGGCATGGCCTGGCGGGCGATGGCGGCATGCCTTCCCGCCCGGCAGCGGGTGGCTCCCCTGGAAAGAGCCGTGGTCCTCCTTGAGGAGGGCGAAGCCAGGACCGAGCTGGCGGCGGCGTTGACCGACTTGGCGGTGGCCTACTCCGCGGCCGGTGATCCCCGGCATGCCCAGACCCTCTTCCAGCGGGCGCGCGACCTGGCCGAGGAGTCGGAGGCCGTACTGCTCGTCCGGCGCATCGACGACTGCGTACGCCGTGAGTCTGCCGACCGCGAAGAGGCGGAGGCTCGGGAGCGGAGCGACCGTGAGGATGCGGCTGGCCTGGGACCTGCCAGGATCTGACCATCCTGAGCGCTGCCTCCAGTACGAACTCGTAGCTGAGCCTTCTGACGAAGGGGGACCTGGAGAGCGTCCCGCCGCCGAGCGGCGGTCATCGCGCCCGCCCCTGCTCTGCCGTCTCGTAACACCCAACTGCACGGCTTTTTAGGGTTCTCCATTCAGTCAAGCTGTTCATGGCCTACCCGGGGGTCTTCTACAGCGACGACGGCCAGATCCTGCGCGCGATGCAGCGGGCCTCGGGCAACGGCGGGCTGATCATGATGCACGCCGAGAACTGCATCGCGATCGATGTCCTGGTCGACAGGCCCTGGCGCCGATCACCGGACGCGTCGACACGGTCCTCTCGCGCGGCGAACTCGTCATCGATCGGTGGGAGTTCACCGGCCGCGCCGGTCACGGTTCCTTCATCCCCCGCTCCACCTGCCAGTACCTGTAAGCACCGCACGCAGCAAGGAGCAGCCAGCCATGGACTTCGGCCTCGTCCTGCAAACCGATCCGCCCGCCTCCCAGGTCGTCAGCCTCATGAAGCGCGGCGAGCGCAACGGATTCCGCTACGGCTGGACCTTCGACTCCGCAGTGCTCTGGCAGGAGCCGTTCGTCATCTACAGCCAGATCCTGGCCAACACCCAGCGGATGCACGGAAAGTTGCCGGTGTGGATGGCTGCCTACGGCCCGAAGGCGCTGGCCCTGGCCGGGCAGAAGGCGGACGGGTCCATCCTCCAGCTCGCCGACCTCTACCTCACCGAGTGGATGATCAAGGCGGTCCGCCAGGCCGCCGTGGAGGCCGGCCGCGACCCCGGCTCGATCACCATCTGCGTGGCGGCCCCGGCGTACGTGGGGGACGACCTGGCGCACGCCCGGGACCAGTGCCGCTGGTTCGGCGGGATGGTCGGCAACCACGTCGCCGACCTGGTCTCCCGCTACGGCGAGCACTCCTCGATGGTCCCGGACGAGCTGACCGAGTACGTCAAGTCCCGCCAGGGCTACGACTACAGCCACCACGGCCGCAGCGGCAACCCCTCCGCCGACTTCGTCCCGGACGAGATCGTCGACCGCTTCTGCCTGCTCGGCCCGGCCGAGGCCCACATCGAGAAGCTCCGCGACCTGCGCGACCTGGGCGTGGACCAGTTCGCGCTCTACAACATGCACGATGCCCGGGAGGCCGTCATCGACGCCTACGGACAGCAGGTCATCCCGGCGCTCGACGGCTGACCGGCACTCGCCGGCCGTAGGCCCCGGTCCGGAGCGATTCACGATCAGGGCAGGAACTCCCAGAACGGCCGGTCAGGTGCGAGGTTGCGAGAACACAGCGTCACGTCTCTGCCCCCGAGATAAGCCAGCAGCCACTCGCTGAACGTCATCTCGTAGAGAGTCCACGACGGACTGTCCATCTCTTGCACCAGGACGCGCCACGGCGACGATGTTTCATCAGGAACACGAAGGAAGATCATTTCCCCCGTCGTGGCCGTCGCCACCGGCATCAGCTCGCCGGGGTTCGCCCCCACCGGACCGGGCAGGAACTCGGCCATGTCCTCCTCGCTCCAGAACTCGAGATCCAGCCTGATGCTCCTTCCCAGGTTGTGCAGAAGATGGCCGGCGGGGTGCTTCAGATACAGCTGCCCGTTGATCGAGACCGAACCGTAGGCGTCCACGATCTCGCGGAAGTCCGCAGGGAACTCGATGCCGAGTTCCCGCTCCAGTTCGATCCATGGTGCCGGTTCGGGCCAGGTGAACTTCGGTTCACCCAGCAGGGCTTGTATCTCTGAAAGCGCCGCCACCAGTAGGTCCCCTTCTTGGAACGTCATTCCGCTGCCGGGGGCGGATCGCGGTGCCCGTCCCCCCGATCGCCTGAGCGTATCGGGCGCGTGTGGGGCCGGCCCGGTGCTGGGAAACAGCGGGCCGAGGCGCGGCCGGCGTGCGCCAGGGGAGGTTTGAAACCGCGGATTGTGTCAAGGGTGACCTGCATGGCCGTTTCGGCACACGAAACAGAGGCGGAACCACGATGACCGAGGACCCGGCGAACGAGCCGCACACCCCCTCCGACGCGGAGCGTGCGGCTCGCGCCGACGTACGGGAGCGGGCCACCGGCCTTGCCCACCACGACGCCGAGTCGGCGCTCGAAGCCGCGGAGGCGGCCGCCGCCGAGGGGGCCGGGGGTGATCTGGAGCTCGCCGACGCCGCCACCCGCGCCGCCGTCGCGGAATGGCGGCGCATCACGGAGCTGCTCTTCGACCACGGCGGCCCGTACTCGCCCGGTACGGACGCGTTCGTCCAGGGCCAGCTGGCGGCGCGCGAGGCCCACGCCGACTCCGGGCAGGACCCGGTCGGGTCGTGAGGGTGCGAAGGTCCCCGGTCCGCAACCCCCGTCAGAACAGGGAGTTGTTGCCGTGCAGCCGACGTCGCAGGAAGGTGGCGAAGGTCTGCTCCTCGAGGTGCGTCAGGGAGCTGCCGTCCGGTTCGATGTAGGCGATGCGCCAGTCCTGGGGGTCGCTCTTCATGGTGAGCCAGCCGATGAGCCTGCCCTCCACCTCGCCCCACTGCAGGAACTGACGCTCCTCGTCCAGCCAGATGGTCCCCGCGACGGGGAACACCCGGGCGCCCGCGATGATCCCGCCGGGGAATTCGCTCATGATCGCCAGGTAGTCCTCCGGGAGGGCGGTGGGCGACTCGTTCCGAGCCCGGTCCACCAGCTCCCTCGCGTACTGCCGGATGCCCGGGACGCCGAGGCTCCGCAGCTTGACGAGGACTTCGTCCAACGCGGCGATGTCCCGGTCCGCCAGGGCCCTGGCCGTCGCCCGCTTGGCGTCCTTGAGCCTGTGCCACGAACCTGCCCTGTATTGCGCGTCCGTCTCGAACGCGGGAGTCCCCTCGGCGCGCCCCGTCACTTCTCGTGCGATGAACTCCGATGTGGTGAAGGGGAGTTCCAGCCAGAACTGGAAATCGGAATCCGTGAGGACGGTCGTCCATTCCGCGGTGCCGGGGGCGGTGGTGTCCCAGAGCAGCACGCCGTCATCTGCGGTGCTGCCCCACGGGACCAGTCCGCCGGGCTCGGGGAAGAGGGACTGCGGAAGCTTTTGTTCGCGCGAGCGCAGGTAATACCGGATGTCCCCGAGGCGCAGCGCCGCATCCGAGGCGAACTCCGTCAGGGAACGCACGGGAAGTTCGGAGTGAGTGAGCCTTGCGGAACCCGCGATCACGCCCCGCGGCAGGGCGTTGACCAGCAGCTCGAAGTCCTCGGGCACGACCTGCCCGTATCCATCGCCCGCCGGAGGCTCGGGAGTGGGTGAGCCGAGCAGCCGGAGGACATCGAGATGGTTCATGGGTTCCTCTCCGAAGGGTGGCGGCGGTGGGGTGGATCAGCCCCTCGGGGCCCGGGCGTGTGCGGGGCTCCCGAACGGCGTTTCATGGCCCGCCGTGTTGAACGCACCCTAAGGGCCGCCACCGACAACACCGGAGGTCACCCGGCTCCCCGCACCTCCACCGCCCCGCTCCACGCGGCATCGCCGGCCGAGCGGCCGACATGGATGTCGAAGGTCCCGGGTTCCGTGCGCCAGGCACCCTCGGTCCGCGACCAGTGCCGTAGGGCCCGCGCCGGGATCTCCACGACGGCGGTGGCCGAGGTGCCGGGCTCCGCGTGGACCGCGGCGTAGCCGGCGAACCAGCGGACGGGCCGCTCGACGGTGGAGTCCGGACGGGCGAGGTACACCTGCACGACCTCGCGGCCGGGCCGGGTGCCCGTGTTGCGGACGGGGACGCGGACCGTGAACGGGGACCCTTCCGCCACATCGGCCGGGGCCCGGACCGTCCCGTACTCCCAGGTGGTGTACCCCAGGCCGTGGCCGAACCAGTAGGCGGGCTCCCGGCCGGTGAGCAGCCAGGCCCGGTGGCCGATGTGCACGCCTTCGTCGTACGCGAGCCTGCCGTCGTCCGGCTGCGCGTGGGTGACGGGTGCGTCGGTCAGCGCGGCGGCCCAGGTGGTGGGGAGGCGGCCGCCCGGCTCGGCGTCCCCGAAGAGGAGGTCGGCGAGCCCGGTTCCGGCCTCCTGTCCGGGGAACCAGGTGAGGAGAGCGGCGCCCACCTCGTCGCGCCAGGGCAGTTCGACCGGGCCGCCGCTGTTGACCACGGCGATCGTGCGCCGGTTGACGGCCGCCACGGCGCGGACCAGCGCGTCCTGGTGGCCGCCCAGGGAGAGCCCGCCCCGGTCGTGGCCCTCGGTCTCGGTGTGTTCGGTGGTGCCGACGACCACGACGACGGCGTCCGCGTCGCGGGCCGCCCGAACCGCTTCGGCGAGCGCGGCCGCCGCCTCGGGCTCCGGCGGCGCCGCCGCGACGATCGTGGCGCGCCCGGCTCCGGGGACCAGTTCGCGCCGGGCCGTCAGGAGAACGGGCCGCGTCGTGTCCAGGGCCGCCCGCACCGTGTGCAGGGGCGGGTTCACATGGACGATGGCCGGGTCGTCGGTGGTGCACGGGAACGCGCCCTCCAGAACGGTCCGTTCGCCGAGGGTGAGGCTCATGCGGCCGAAGCCGGCGATGCCGAAGGTCCATTCGCCGGTCGTCGGCGGCCGCAGGAGCGCGCTGATCTCCACGGTCCGCGCCTCGGGACCCACGGGTGGCTCCAACTGGGTCCCGGAGAACCGGTGTTCCGCGTGGAGTTCACGTCCGGCTTCGTCCAGGACGCGCAGCAGTACGCCCGGCTCTCCCGATCGCGGGTCGGCGCACCAGTCGGCGGCGAGGGGCGCCGGGGGAACGCCCAGTCCCGGACCCGGTACGTGCACGACCTCGACCAGGCCGTCCAGCCGGGCGCGGATCCCGTCGAGGGGGGTGACCACGCGCGAGGGGAAGACCCCCGCGCTGCCTCCGCCCTGCACCCGCGGGGAGGCGGCGTGCACGCCGATGACGGCGACCTTCGCCAGGGATCCCGGGTCGAGCGGGAGCACCTCGCGGTTGGTGAGCAGGACGCATCCGGCGGCCACGGTGCGGCGCAGCAGCGTCCGCGTGTCGTCCGGCCCGTACGCCGCGGTGCGCGGGCGCCGGCCCGGTTCGAGCGCCCCCACGCGTCCGGCCAGCCGCAGCAGGCGCCGCACCTTCTCGTCCACGGCCGCCTCGGGGACGTGGCCGTCCCGCACGGCCCGGACGAGGGAGGCCTCCCAGGGGCCCTGTGGTCCCGGCATCGCCAGGTCGAGCGCGGCGAGAGCCGGCTCCCGGGCCGAACGCAGGGCGCCCCAGTCGGAGACCACCACCCCGTCGAAGCCCCAGTCGCCCTTGAGGGGCTGCGCGAGCAGCGGACTGGCGGTCATGGTGGCGCCGTTCACGCCGTTGTAGCCGGCCATCACCAGCCAGACGCCCGCCTCGACGGCCGCCTCGAACGGAGCCAGGTACACCTCGTGCAGCACCCGCTCGGACACCCGTACGTCCACGTGCATCCGTCCGGTCTCGGAGTCGTTCGCCACGTAGTGCTTGGCCGTGGCCGCCACCCCCGCCCCCTGGATGCCCCGGATCAGGGCCGCTCCCGTACGGCCCGTCAGGACGGGATCCTCCGAGAAGCACTCGAAGTGCCGGCCGCCCAGCGGAGTGCGGTGCAGGTTCAGCGTGGGTGCCAGGACGACGTCCACGCCCTTGCGGACCGCCTCCGAGGCGAGCAGACCCCCCAGCCGCTCGACGAGGTCCTCGTCCCACAGCGCGCCGATCGCGGAAGCCGAGGGCAGCAGCGCGGAGGTGAGCCGCTCGTCCCAGGCCTCTCCCCGCACCCCGGCGGGGCCGTCCGAGGTCACCATCTCGCGCAGGCCGACGGCCTGTTCGCCGGCCGTGCGCCAGGTCGTGGCCCCCGACAGCAGTCGTACCTTCTGCACCAGATCGAGCTTCTCCAGCAGTCGATCGAGCGTGTCCTCGCTGATCCCCACCCCGTCCTCGCGCATCCCCACCCCGTCCTCGCGCATCCCCACCCCGTCCTCGGCCATCCCCACCCCATTCAGGTCGTCCGACCCCCCCGCTTAGGGAGAGCGCTCTCCAAGCTTTGGTGCACACCGCGTGCACCGTCAAGTCCCCCCGGTCCCCGTCCCCGGCAAAAGGAGAAGACCCGGCCCTCCCCGTTGTTCAGGCGGGGAGGGCCGGGCCCGTACGGAGGGCCGACCGGGTCAGGGCGGCCGGTACTCCGCGTTCAGTGCCGCGCCGTCATCGGGTCAGCTGTAGACGCCGAACTCGTGGAGGGAGTAACCCCAGGCGGTGCCGCGCGCGGTCAGGTTCAGTCGCACGTGGCGGGCGTTCGCCGACACGTTGATCGTGTCGATGTCACCGTTGCCGGTCGTGGTGGTGTGCACGGTGCGCCAGTTGGTGCCGTCGTCGGAGAGCTGCACCTCGTAGGACTTGGCGTAGGCGGGGTTCCACACCAGCTGCAGGGTGCGGATCGCCTTGGAGGCTCCGAGGTCGACACCGATCCACTGGGGGTCGCTCCAGTCGCTGGCCCAGCGGGTGCCGGTGTTGCCGTCGGTGGCGTTGCCGGCCGGGCAGGGGCAGTCGCCGTAGGAGGCCTGCGAGGAGGAGGCGGTGGTGGGCTTGTTGAGCGCCAGGTTCGTACCGCTCACGGGCGGGGCGACCACCTTGACGGACTCGGTCTCGATGCCCGCGTTGCCGCGGCCGTCCTCGGCCTGGACGTACACCTTCCACACGCCCAGCTTCTCGGGAGCGGTGACGGCGAAGGTTCCGTTGCCCGTCGCGCGCCACTGCGCCTCGACCAGGCGCTTGTCGCCGTTCGCGTAGTTGCCGCTGAGGAAGACCTTGTACGTCAGGGGGTCGTTCTGCGGGTCCGTGATGTTGGCGCGGACGGTGAACTCACCGCCGGCCGGGGCGTTGGAGGCCTTGTCGACGACCATGTTGCTGATGACCGGCGGCGTGTTGTCGCCCGCGGTCGACCCGGTGTACGCCTTCTTCACCGCGTAGTACGAGAGCCTCTTGAGCCCGTCGGGCAGCAGGTTGAACCAGATGCCGCCGAAGTCGTGCTCGATGCCGTAGTGGAACATCGTGGCACCCAGCGCCACGCCCTGGTGACCGGTGATGCAGTTCCAAGCCGTGGTGTAGCCCTCGGCGGTCTGGACATCGGTCTTCTGGTCGGGGATGCCGTTCGCGTCGTTCGGCACCTCCCACTCGCCGGCCGGGCCCGTCTCGGTGATGATGTAGGGCTTGTTGTAGCCGCCGGACACCCAGTCCTGCTTCACCCCGCAGATGTCTCCGTAGGAGTTCATCGAATACAGGTCGAGGTCCGGGGAGTTGCGCTTGTAGTACGGCCACGCGCCCGTCCAGGCGTCGGTCGAGGTGACCGGGTGGTCCGGGTCGATGGTGTGGATCTTCTTGGCGACGTCGTTCACGAACGTGGCGTAGGCGTTGCGCTGCGCCTCCAGTTCGGTGCCGCTGTAGCAGTTCTGCAGGCCGAGGACGGACTCGTTGCCGACGTTCCACATCAGCGTGGCCGGGTGCGACTTGTAGGTGTCCACCCACTTCGCGAACTCGGTCAGCATGGTGCTCTTGTACGCGGCGTCGGTCACGTAGTTGACGCAGCCGCCCGAGCCGGGGCCGCCGCCGGGCTGCAGCCAGAACCCGTTGATGACCCGGACGCCGTTCGCCGCGGCCGTGTCGAGCAGCGGCTTGCTCGACGCGTCCGTGCCCCAGGTGCGGATGGTGTTGACGCCCATGGACTTCACGTCGGGCATGTACTTCGGGGCGTCCGCGAAGGACGGGCCCCAGGTGAGGCCCTTGACCGTGTACGGCTGTCCGCCGACGGTCAGCTGCCAGTTGCCCTGGGAGCCGGCCACGCGCACGGCGCCCTGGGGCGGGGGCTCCACCGAGGTGGTGCCGTAGACCTGGAACTCCCAGAGGGAGTAGCCGTAACCGCCGGAGCGGACCAGGCCGTTCATCCGTACGTAGCGGCCGCTGCCGGAGATGGCGATCTCGTCGGTGCCGCCGTCGCTGCCGGTGACGGACTTGGCGGTGCGCCAGTTCGTCCCGTCGTCCGAGACCTGGATCTCGTAGTTCTTGCCGAACGCGCCCTCCCACGTGAGGACCACCCGGCTGAGGCTGCGGCTCGCCCCGAGGTCGACCTGGATCCACTCGGCGTCGCGCCACTGGCTGGCCCAGCGGGTGCCGGTGAGGTTCCCGTCGAACGCGGCGGCCGCGGAATAGCCCTCGCCCTCCTGGGAGGAGGCGGTGGCCGGCTTGCCCTGGGAGAGCAGGGTTTCCGCCGCGACCGCGGTGGGGGCGCCGGCCAGGGTGAGCGAGGACGCGAAGAGTGCGCCCAAGGTGACGAGGGCGGCCGCGCCGCGCGTGCGGCGGGGACTGCTTCTGATGGTGGGAGGGGGGAACATGGCGGCTCCTGGTGTCAATTGCGGGGGAGTGCCCCTGGGCCGGGGCGCGGAGGGCGGTTCACCCGGCCCAGGGGAGTTCAGCGCGGCTCCGGCGGGTCGGCGGAGACCGGTCGAGCGGGTGGTGCCCCCGGGCCGCGGCGGCAGGGCGGAAACCGGGCCCGGGGTGTTGTGGGCCGGTTCCGTCGGGTGGGTGGAACCGGCGGGGAGGCAGGGGGGCTCAGGGGTACGAGACCACCGTCGAGGGAACCGTCGAGGTGCCTGCCGGGACCGTGGACGCCCCGGTGTCGTTGATGACGTGCGCGTAGTGGCCGTTGCCGCCGAGCGACACCGTCAGGAGGCTGTGGAACTTGACCCCCGGCTTGACGGGGGCCTTGAAGCCGTGGTCCTGGATGATCGTCGGATCGACGTTGTAGTTGCTGTAGGAGCCCAGGCCCCAGGCTTCGTGGGTGTTGACGGAGTCGTCGACCCGGTAGGCGGCGTAGCCGCGGGTGCTGCCGTTCTGGATGGCTGCCTGGTTGGGGGCGTCGTAGGCCTTCTCGTTCTGGTAGAAGACCGTCTTCCCGCGCTCGCCGAACCACTCCACGTCGTACTTGTTGAAGTGCTCGACGAACAGGCCCGTGGCCAGGACGTCGTCACCGTTCACCCGCACCCCGTAGTCGGCGCGGTTGGTCTCCCAGCCCACGCCCTCGCCGTGGTCGGCGCGCCACACCCAGGTGTGGTCGACGATGGCGTCGTCGCTGTTGACGACCACGCTGGTGGTCGCCTTGCCGGCGCCCGCTCCGCCCACGCGGACGTAGACGTCCTGCACGGTGGTGGGGTTGGCGGCGTGGTCGGCGGAGGAGTTCTGCGGTCCGAGCTCCAGCAGGGTCGGCGAGTTGACCGGTCCGGCATCGATCAGGAAGCCGGCGAGACGGACGCCGTCCACGTCGGCGACCTTCATCGCGGTCACCCCGTTGTCCGGGATGATCGTGGCGAGGCCGAGGCCGAGCACGATGGTGTTCGCGCGGTTCACGTTGATGGTCTGGTCGACGTGGTAAATGCCGGGCGTGAACAGCAGGTGCAGGCCCTGGGTCAGCGCCCGGTTGATCGTGGCGGCCGTGGTGCCGGGCTTGACCACGTAGAACCGGCTGAGCGGGACGGACTCGCCCTGCGGGGTGCCGTTGGCCCAGCTGGTGCCGCGCGCGTTGGTGCGCTTGGCCGGTGCGAACACCTTGTACTCGGCGCCGTCGACGTAGAGGTAGGGCTTCTCGCGGGAGACGGGCGTGGTGTCGAGCGTGGTGTAACGGGGCTCGGGGAATCCGTTGGCCGGAGCGCCCTCGACGCCGGAGAAGGTCTGGTTCCACACGCTGTTGGACCAGCCGCCGATGGAGCTGTCCCGGGTGTACCACTGCTGCTGGGAGTAGTTGCCGACCTGGCCGTCGACCTTGGAGTCGGCGATGTAGCCGCCGCTGGCCCAGCCGTAGCCGTTCGGCGCCAGGTTGAGCGCGCCCTTGACGTGCATGCGGCGGAAGGAGGACGCCTGCGAGACCGCCCATCGGTTGGTGCCGCTGACCGGGTTGAGGGTCAGGCCCTCCGCACCGCGCCAGAAGTTCTGGGTCGCGTTGCCGTTGAACCAGCCCGCGTCGACCGTCACGTCACCGTTGATGGTGGTGTCGCCCGGGCGCAGGCCGAGGCCGGCGATCTGGGTGTAGAAGCCGATCTGGGCGTTGATGTTGTTGTACGTGCCCGGCTTGAGGAGGAAGGCGTGCCGGCCGGTGCCGAACTGCGCCGACTCCTGCTCCTGGAAGACCTGGTCCAGCTTGGCCTGGATGCCGGGCGTGGAGGGGTCGACGATGTGTACGTTCGGCCCCAGGTCGCCGCCGCCCGGGAGGGTCGGGCCGCCGCCGTCGCCGCCGGTGCCTGCGAACACCTTGAACTCCCAGAGCGAGTAGCCGTAGCCGGTGGCCCTGGTGACGCCCTGCATGCGGACGTAGCGGGCGGTCCCGGTGATGTTCACGGTTTCGGTGCCGCCGGCGCCGGTGGTCGTGGAGTGGGCGGTGGACCAGTCGGTGCCGTTGACCGAGAGCTCGATCCGGTAGGCCTTGGCGTAGGCGGCCTCCCACTGCAGGACGACCTTGCTCAGCTCGGTCGCGGCGCCGAGGTCCACCTGCAGCCACTGGGCGTCGGAGGCGGCGCTGGACCAGCGCGAGCCGTCGTTGCCGTCCACGGCGTCGGCCGCGGGGGTGCCGTAGTGCTCCTGGCTGGAGGCCGTGACCGCCTTGCCCTGGGAGACCGGGGCCGGCTCGGCCGAGGCGGCGGGGGACGAGGGTGCCAGCGCGAGCAGGCTGCCGAAGAGGGCGGTCGTGACCGCCCCGGCGATCCCCCTCCGGGGGGAGACGGGACGTCGTCTGCGGGGCGACGCGTCGACAGGTATGCCGGTAGCAGGCATTGGTGCTCCTTTAACGAACATGAAACGGGAGAGCGCTCTCCAGACCTTGCCCGTAACGCGATCGAGCGGTCAAGGAGGTTGACGCCTTTTCTTTCGTCTTTCATTAAGTGCAGAGGTGGGGAGGGGTGGGCGTCGGGGCGGGCGCGTGGGCCGCGAGCGGCGGATGCTTGGTGGCATGGCCGACCAGATACAGGTCACCGTCCACCCCGTCGCCCCCGGCGGCGGCCGGCGGGTGACCGCACGCGTCCACGGCACCGATTCGACGCTCGGCGTGGCCCACGGCATGTCCGACGTGGTCGAGTTCCTGCGGCGGGCCGGCTGGCCCGACGAGGAGGACTGGCCGCCGGTCCTGTGGCGCGGCGGCGGGCCGGCGGTGTGGGCAGACGCGCCGGACGGCGAAGCGTGAGGGCGGGGCCGCGCCGGGGCGCGGCAGGGGCGTGGAGTCCCGGTCGGCGTTGACGCCGGTGCGTGGGGCGCCGGTGCGCGGAGTCGCGTTCACCGTGGCGGGGCCGGACGCGTAGGGGCCCTGCGGGGGCCGGCCCGCGCGCGGACGCACGGCAGCCCTCCCGTGGGGAGCCGGGAGGGCGCTGGGCCCGGGATGGTCCGGAGCCACACCATAAGCACCGGAACGTGCGGGCCGGTAGGCATATGACAGCGGCCGTTCCGGATGCTTCATCCGCTGCGCAGGGGGCGCCTGGGACGCCTGGGCCGCCTGGGGCGGTCCGGGGGCGATGGGCCTCCCGCTGGACGCAGTGCCGGGAATCCGGCCGTCGACGGCACTCGCCACCGTGCGCGCCCCTTGAAGTGATCGCCGGGGAGCGGGGTGGACGGGCGTACGTCCGGGACGGCCGGACGCCCGGCTGGGTTGTGCCGACCGGGCGTTCTGCGGGGGCGGGGGACCGCCGATTGGCCTGCGGGGCTTGCCGGGCCTGCGGGGGTACGAGGCCTGCGGGGCTTGCCGGTCCTGCCGGTCCTGCCGGTCCTGCCGGTCCTGCCGGTCCTGCCGGTCCTGCCGGTCCTGCGGGTCCTGCCGGTCCTGCGGGTCCTGCCGGTCCTGCGGGTCCTGCCGGTCCTGCGGGTCCTGCCGGTCCTGCGGGTCCTGCCGGTCCTGCCGGACCTGCCGGTCCTGCCGGTCCTGCCGGTCCTGCCGGTCCTGCCGGACCTGCCGGTCCTGCCGGACCTGCCGGTCCTGCCGGACCTGCCGGTCCTGCCGGACCTGCCGGTCCTGCCGGACCTGCGGGGCCCGCCAGGCCTGCCGAACCCGCGGGGCCTGCCAGGCCCGCGGACCTGCGGGGCTCGCCGGGCCTACGAGGCCTGCCGGACCTGGCGGACCTGCCGGGCCTACGAGGCCTGCCGGACCTGCGGGGCCCGCCAGGCCTGCCGAACCTGCGGGGCCTGCGGGGCCCGCCAGGCCTGCCGAACCTGCGGGGCCTGCCGGGCCTGCCGGGCCTGCCGGGCCTACGAGTCCTGCCGGGTCTGCCGGGCCTGCCGGGAACGGGATGGTGGCCGGGCCGGCCGTTGGGTTAGGCGTGGAGGCGGCCGTGGTCGCGGACGATGTCCGCGTAGCGGTGGCCGCTGGTCTTCATGGTGCGCCGCTGGGTCGCGTAGTCGACGTGGACGAGGCCGAAGCGCTTGTCGTAGCCGTAGGCCCACTCGAAGTTGTCCAGCAGGGACCAGGCGTAGTAGCCGGCCAGCGGAGCGCCCTGGCGGGCGGCGCGGGCGCAGGCGGCCAGGTGCTGTTCGAGGTAGGAGGTGCGCCCGGGGTCGTCGACCGAGCCGTCGGGGCCGACGGTGTCGGGGAACGCGGAGCCGTTCTCGGTGACGTAGAGCTTCCGTACGCCGTAGTCGTGGGTCAGGCGCAGCAGCAGGGATTCGATGCCGGCGGCGTCGATCTGCCAGTCCAGGCCGGTGCGCGGGACGTCCGGGAGGCGGACCTCGCGGGCGAAGGGGACCGGGCCGTCGGCGTCGTTGGTGACGGTGGCGGGGAAGTAGTAGTTGAGGCCGTGCCAGTCCAAGGGCGCGGCGATGGTCTCCAGGTCGCCGGGCCGCTCGGGCAGCTCCACCCCGTACAGCTCGCGCATGTCGGTGGGGAAACCGCGTCCGTAGACCGGGTCCAGCCACCAGCGGTTGGTGTGGCCGTCCATCCGGACGGCGGCGGCGAGGTCCTCGGGATCGTCCGAGGCGGGTACCACCGTGGAGTGGTTGGTGACGAGGCCGATCTGCGCGCCGGGTGCTGCGGCACGCAGGGCCTGGGTGGCCAGGCCGTGGCCCAGCAGGAGGTGGTACGAGGCGCGGACGGCGGCGGTCAGGTCGGTCAGGCCGGGGGCCATGCGGCCTTCCAGGTGGCCGATCCAGCCCGAGCAGAGCGGTTCGTTGAGGGTGGCCCACTGGGTGACGCGGTCGCCGAGGCGCTCCGCGACGGCGGTGGTGTAGGTGGCCAGGTGTTCGGCGGTCTCGCGGACGGTCCAGCCGCCGCGGTCCTGCAGGGCCTGGGGGAGGTCCCAGTGGTAGAGGGTCACCGAGGGGGTGATGCCGGCTTCCAGGAGCCCGTCGATCACCTTGTCGTAGAAGTCGAGGCCCCGGGCGTTGACCGGTCCGGAGCCGTCGGGGACGATGCGCGGCCAGGCGATCGACATGCGGTAGGCGCTGGTGCCCAGCTGCTTCATGAGGGCGATGTCCTCGGGCCACCGGTGGTAGTGGTCGCAGGCCTCGTCACCGGTGTCGCCGTTGTCGATCTTGCCCGGGGTGTGCGAGAACGTGTCCCAGATGGACGGCCCCCGGCCGTCCTCCTTGACGGCTCCCTCTATCTGGTACGCGGAAGTGGCCGTGCCCCAGGCGAAGTTCGGGGGGAAGGCGCCGAGGTCAATGGAATCCGAATCCGACACAGCAAGCCTTTCGAAGAGCGTTGGTTGGGGGGCTACTTGACGGCGCCGGCGGTCAGCCCGGTGACGAGGTAGCGCTGGAGGAGGAGGAAGCCGCCGACGACGGGCAGGCTCACGACGAGCGAGGCGGCCATGACCTGGTTCCAGTACACGTCGTTCTGGGTCGAGTAGCCCTGCAGGCCCACGGCGAGGGTGCGGGTCGCGTCGTTGGTCATCACCGAGGCGAACAGCACCTCTCCCCAGGCCGTCATGAAGGCGTAGACGGCGACGGCGACGATGCCGGGGATCGCGGCGGGCACGATGACCCGGAAGAGGGCGCCGAGCGGACCGCAGCCGTCGACCTTGGCGGCCTCGTCGAGGTCCCGGGGGACCGAGTCGAAGTACCCGATCAGCATCCAGATCGAGAACGGCAGCGAGAACGTCAGGTAGGTGAGGATCAGCCCGGCGCGCGAGCCGAACAGCGCGATGCCGGTGGCGTTGCCGATGTTGACGTAGATGAGGAACAGCGGCAGCAGGAAGAGGATGCCGGGGAACATCTGCGTCGAGAGCACCGTGACGGTGAAGACCCGCTTGCCGCGGAAGGAGTAGCGGCTGACGGCGTAGGCCGCGAAGATCGCGATGATGACGGAGAACACGGTCGCCGAACCGGCCACGATCAGCGAGTTCATGAAGTAGTCCCCGAGGGGGACGGTCTTCCAGATGTCGAAGTACGGCTGGATCGTGAGGCCCGAGGGGATCCACTGGAACTTCCCCGACACGTCCTGCAGCGGCTTGAGCGAGCTGGAGATCATGACGTACACCGGCAGCAGGACGAACCCGGTGAGGAGCGTCAGGAAGACCAGCCGGCTCACGAGGAACGACTTGGGGGGCGCCATGGGCGACCGGGACTGCACCGCCTGAGTGTGCCTAGGCATCGCTGGCGCTCCTTCCTCGGGAGGTGAGCAGGAGGTAGAGGCCGGTCACCACGAGCAGGAACAGCAGCAGCAGGACGGACATCGCGGAGCCGGTGCCGAAGTTCCAGGTCTGGAACGAGGACTGGTAGATGTGGATGGAGATGAGGTCGGCCGAGGCCGGCGCCGATTTGCCGAACAGGACGAACGGCGTGTTGAAGTCGTTGAACGTCCACAGGAACAGCACCAGGATCAGGACCTGGTTGACGGGGCGCAGCGAGGGGAGCGTGATGCGGCGGATCTGCTGCCAGACGCCGGCTCCGTCCAGGGCCGCGGCCTCGTAGATCTCGCGGGGGATGTTCTGCAGGCCGGCCATCATGATGAGGAAGGCGAAGGGCCAGCCCTTCCAGACGGAGACGACCAGCAGGGTGACGAAGGCGTTGTCCCCGATGAGCCAGAACGGCGGGCTGTCGGTGAGCCCGAGCTGGTCGTGGATGACGTGGTTCACCAGGCCGTTGTCGCGCTGGAACATGAAGGCCCAGGTGATGACGGCGGCGTAGACGGGCAGTGCGTACGGCACCAGGAAGATGGTGCGCAGGATGCCGCGGCCCCTGAACGTCTCCTGCATGAAGATCGCGGCCGCCGTGCCGATCAGCCAGCACAGGCCCACGGAGAAGAAGGTGAACAGGCACGTGGTGAAGAAGGAGCCGAGCAGTGCCTCGCCGACCGGTGCGTCGAAGTCGACGGTCAGGGCGTAGTTGTCCAGGCCGGACCAGGGCGCGCTGCCCCAGTCGCGCAGGTAGAACTGGGTGAGCTCCTTGAAGCTGACCACGATGCCGATGACCATCGGGATCAGGTGGACCAGGAGTTCGAGGACGAGTGCGGGGAGCAGGAGCAGGTACGGCAGGGAGATGCGGCGGAGCCGCCCGGAGCGGCGCTTGCGGGGCGCCGCTCCGGGGTGGTTCTTACCTGCCGTCCGCTTGCCCGTACGAGGGGGTGCGGTGGTGGTCATGAGGTATCCGGTATCCGTGCCTACTTCTTGGGCATCTGCTGCTGGGCCTTCTCGAGCTTGGCCTTCACCGACTCCACCGTCACCGGCCGGCCGGCCGCCGCGTCGGCGAAGAGCTCCTTGACCGCGGTGCCCACCACCGTCTCGAACTGCGACTCCTCGGGGACCTGCGGGAGGGCGGAGGCGCTCTTGGCGAGCGTGTCGCGCAGGACGGACAGGCCGGGGGTGTTGAACGCGGGGTCCGTCTGCGCGGACTTCACCGGCGGGATCGAGCCGTAGGCCTTGTTGAGGACCTTCTGCTCCTCGTCACCGGTCATGAAGTTCACGAACTTCGTGGCGCCGTCGAGGTTCTTGGTGTTCTTGAAGACGGCCATGTTGATGCCGGCGACCATGGAGTTGGTGGACGTGCCCGTCCCCGGCGCACCGGACTGCACGGGCGCGGGGACCACGCCCCACTCGTCCTCCTTCATGCCCTGCGCGGCGAAGGTGGCCGACGCGGTCTGCCACAGCACCATGGCGGTCTTGCCCTTGGCGAAGTCGCTCAGCGACTGGTTCTGGGAGTACTCGGCGTTGCCCTTGGCGACGATCTGCGCGTCGGCCATCAGGTCGACGTACTGCTTCACGGCCTTGACCGCGCCGTCGGAGGTGAAGTCGGCCTTGCCGTCCGGGGTGAAGAAGTCCGCGCCGTGCTGCTTGCCCAGGACGAACACCTGGTGGATGTTGTTCGACAGGTTGGAGCCCTCGACACCCAGTCCGGCCTTGCCGTCCTTGGTCAGCTGCTTGCCGGTGGCGATCACCTCGTCCCAGGTGGTCGGCGGCTTGGTGACGCCCGCGTCGGCGAACGCCTTCTTGTTGTAGTAGAGCGCGTAGGCCATGGAGTACAGCGGTACGGCGGCCGGGTCCTGGCCCTGAACGCCGGTGGACCCGAGCGCCGACTCCACGAAGCGGTCCTTGCCGCCGATCTTCTCGAAGTTCTTGGCGTCCCACGGGAGCAGCGCGCCGCTGGCCTGCAGCGAGGCGCTCCAGGTGTTGCCGATGTTCAGGACGTCGGGGCCCTGGCCGGAGGTGGTCGCGGTCAGGATGCGGTTGAGCAGGTCGCCCCACGGTACGACCTCGAGCTTGACCTTGATGCCCGTCTGCTTCTCGAACTTGTCGAGCTCGGGCTGGAGGACCTGCTTGTCGACCTCCAGGCTCGATCCCTGGTTGGAGGCCCAGTAGGTCAGCGTCTTCGGCTGCTCGTTGGACCCGCTCCCGTTGGTGGAGCCACCGCCACCACAGGCGGCCGCCCCGAGGACGAGGGAGAGGGTGACGGCGCCTACCGCTGCGACTCTGATTCTGCGCATGGCTCCATGGGCCTTTCAGGAAGGAACGGGATGCCGACTGCGGGGTGGGGGGCGGACGTTCCGCGGCTCGCCCCCAAAACCACATGGCTTAATTTAGGATGTGAGTTAAACCTCAAGCGAAGGACTCGTCAAGAGCGTTCACGCAGGTATCTTGCAGGTACGGGCATCGACGACAGGGGACAGAGTGCGAGTACGTAGCGGCCGGACAGTGCGTGACCTGCGGCGGGAGAACCGGACCGCCGTATTGCAACGGTTGTATTTCGACGGTCCCCTGAGCCGCTTCTCCCTGGGTCCCGCCACGGGGCTGAGCTCCGGATCCATCAGCAACGTGGTCGCGGAGCTGGTCGGCGACGGCCTGGTGGAGGAAGCCGGGAGCGTCGAGTCGGCCGGCGGGCGCCCCCGTACCCTGCTCCGCGTCAGCCCGGAGAGCGGCTACATGATCGGCGTGGACGTGGGGGAGACCCGCATCCGCATCGAGCTCTTCGACCTGACCCTGACCGAGCTCGCACGCGTGGAGCGGCCCCTGGAGGCGGCGGGACCCCGCCGCATCGACCGCTACGACGTCGCGGTCGTCGTACGCCACCTGCGCGAGGGCATCGCCGAGGTCCTGGACGCGGCCGGCATCGCACCCGAGCGGCTCCTCGGCGTCGGCATCGGTGTTCCCGGCATCGTCGCCAGGACCGCGGACGGCGCCGTCGTCCACGGCCAGACCATCGGCTGGGACGCGGTACCCCTGGAGCGGATGCTGCGCGACTCCCACCTGCTGCCCGAAACCGTCACGTACTACATCGACAACGGGGCCAAGACCCTCGGCCAGGCCGAAATGTGGTTCGGCGCCGGACGCGGGGCGCACAACGCCGTCGTCGTGCTCTTCGGCTCCGGCGTCGGCGCCTGCGTGGTCAGCGACGACACCCGGACCGGCCGCGCCATCGAGTGGGGCCACCTGACCGTCCGCGTCCGCGGGCGCCGCTGCCGCTGCGGCGCCCAGGGCTGCCTGGAGGCGTACGCGGGAGCCGAAGCGCTCCTGGAACGCTGGGCCGAGGCGGGCGGGCGCCCGCCCGCCGACGCCGACGAGGAGACCGCCCTGACCGCGATGCTCGCCGCGGCCTACCCCTCACCGGACGCCGAAGGCGCCACCCCGCAGGCCGACGCGACGGCCCTGGCCGTCCTGGAGGAGACCGCCGAGTACCTCGGCGCGGGCTTCTCCGACCTGATCAACCTCTTCCAGCCCGAACGCATCCTGGTCGGCGGCTGGGCCGGCCTGCAGCTCGGCACCCGCTTCCTGGACTCCGTACGGTCCTACGCCACCTCCTACGCCCTGTCGTACCCGGCTGCCAACGTCCGCGTCGACCTGGGCACCTTCGGCCCCGACGCCGTCACCGTCGGCGCCGGAATCCTGCCGCTCGCCGACTTCTTCGCCCGCGGCGGCCACCGCGCGGAGCCCGAACGCGAGGAGCCGCTGCCCGCCTGGCGCACCACGCTGCAGGAGCGGGCCGCGCACTGAACCTCCGGCCCGCGCGGTCGGCCGGGCACGCCGGGGCGACAGGCCCCGGGCCGTCTCCTTCGGATCTTGCCGGGCCCGCGAGATCCGAAGGAGACGACCTACCGCTCCAGCGGCGCGAGCCCGTCCCCGGCCGGAGACACCCGGCGCCCCGCATGGTCGAAGACGTACAGCTGCGCGAGATCCACCAGCAGCGGGATCTGGGCCCCCACCCGGACCCGGACGTGCGGCCCCGTACGCACCACGAGGTCGCTGCGCACCGCCCCCAGCCGTTCGGGAGCGGGGCTCGCGTCGGGTCCCCGGGTGGATTCGGGCCGCCCGTCCAGGACCGCCACCGACCCGGGGTCAGACCCGGGGTCAGACCCGGGCCCCGGCCGCGCCCCCGACCCCGACCCCGACCCCGACAGCCGTCCCACGGCCCGGTCCCTGAGCCGGCCGAGGCCGCTCTGCTGCCGCCTGAGGCGGCGCCGGGGAGCGCCCGGCTGCCGCGCCGACTCCAGCTCCGCCACCCCTGCGGGGCGCGAGCCCGTGTCCACGTGGACCAGGGCCTCGTGCCCCTGGTACTCGACGTGCTCGACGATGCCCGTCATCGCCACCTCACCCGGCCGTGCCTGGCTCGGCGGGGCGATCCTGACCGCCTCCGAGCGCAGGCCGACGATGACCGGACGCCCCTGCTGGATCCGAAGCAACTGGTGGTCTGCGCTGAGGGGTTGGGGCAGGGCGAGCCGGTGGCGCCCCAGATCGATCCACATGCCCGCGCCCAGCGGCGCGTGGACGACGGCCTGGAGCAGGCTGATGCGGGGCGTGCCGATGAAGGCCGCCACGAACACGTTCGCCGGCAGGGCGTAGGTGTCCCGCGGTGAGCTGACCTGCTGAAGGACGCCGCCGCGCATGACCGCCACCCGGTGTCCGAGGGACATGGCCTCCGACTGGTCGTGCGTGACGTAGACCGTGGTGACACCCAACTCGGCCGTCAGCCGCGCGATTTCGGCCCGCAGATGGCCGCGCAGTTTCGAGTCCAGGCTGGAGAGGGGCTCGTCCATCAGGAACACCGACGGCCGGCGGGAGATGGCCCGGCCCATCGCCACCCGCTGGCGCTCGCCGCCGGAGAGCTGCCCGGGGAAGCGGTCCAGGAGCTCCTCGATGCCCAGCATCCGCGCCGTGGCCTCCACCTGCGGCTCGTGGTCCCCGCGGGGGTCGCGCAGCTTCAGCGGGAAGCCGATGTTCGCGCGACCCGTCATGTTCGGATAGAGCGCGAAGCTCTGGAACACCATCGCGATGTCCCGCTCGCTCGGCGGCATGTGGTTGGCGTACTCGCCGTCGAGGTAGAGCGCGCCCTCGGTGACCTCCTCCAGCCCCGCGATCATCCGCAGGACGGTGGACTTGCCGCAGCCCGAAGGCCCCAGCAGAACCAGGAACTCGCCCGGTTCGACGGTGAGGGAGACACGATCGACGGCGAGGGAATCGCGCCCGTATCTCTTGCTGACATCGCGCAACGCGATGGAACGACTCATAGCGATCCGCCCGGGGCTGGGATGGGGAGGGAGAGGGGGGTGGGGGAGCTGAGGACAGAAGCTAGCTCAGGGCCACCCCGTGAGGGAACGCCTTGGCGCAAGCTCGCGGAATCCGGCCACGGTTCGAGTGGGCGGCGTGGGTCGCATGCTGGGTAAACTCACCCTTTTCGTAGGCGAGTTGATCGCCGGTTCCTTGACCCCGGCCGGGAGCGGGCGTTAGGTTCCCACCATGGGAGAGCGCTCTCCAGTTGTCGTTCCGCCCCCGAGGGCGGATGGCTGCTCACCGGCCGGAGGATTCGCGCGATGAAGCGGACGCTGACCGGCGAGCAGATCGCGCGCGTGGCCGCCCACGCCCTGGGCCCCGGCACCAAGGTGCTGAGCAGCCGTGAACTGGTGGGCGGCACCTTCGATTCCGTCCACCTGCTGGCCCTGTCCCCGCCACCCGGCGAGCAGCGGACGCCGGTCGGCGGGGGCGGAGATCCGCCGGCGGGAGGGGAGCGGGCCGTCCTCAAGGTCGCACCACCCGCCGGTACCCCCTCATGGCTGACGAGAACGAACTGATGCGCACGGAAGCCGAGTTTCACCGTCGCGCCTCGGCCGTGCCGGGCCTGCCCGTGCCCGGAGTCATGGCTGCGGGCCTCGACCGGAGCGCGATCGACGGCGACTACCTGCTGATGACCTGTCTGGAAGGCGTGCGCTGGAGCCAGTTGCGCTCCGCAATCGCCGCCGAGGAGCAGGCCAGGCTGCGTACCGACCTGGGCCGCCTCCTCCGCGGGCTGCACCCAGGTGCGGGGTTCCTCCTTCGGCTACCCGTACGGGAATCCGCCGGCCGGTGGCGCGGCGAGCTGGCGGACCGCCTTCGAGGGCATGCTGGCCGACGTCTGCGCGGACGCCCGCCGCTTCCGGCCCCCGCTGCCCTTCGACCCCGACGAGGTCCTCCACCTCGTCCGCGCCCGCGGCCCGCTCTTCGACCAGGTGACGGCCCCCTCGCTCGTCCACTTCGACCTGTGGGAGGGCAACATCCTGCTCGCGGAACGGCACGGACGCCTGGAGATCACGGGAATCCTCGACGGCGAACGCTCCTTCTGGGGCGATCCGCTCGCCGACCTCGTCTCCACCGCGCTCTTCGACGACATCACCCGGGACCCGGCCTTCCTGTCCGGCTACCGCCCCGCCCCGCTCACGCCCGGCTACCGCCCCGCCCCGCCCCGCTCACGCCCGACGAGCGCCGCCGGATCGCGATGTACCGCGCCTACCTGGCCTTGATCGTCCTCGTCGAAGCCGTCCCCCGCGGCCACGACCCCCGGGCGCGGGCCCCCCTGACCGCCCTGGCGACGGCAGACCTGCGCGCGGCCCTGGACCTCTTGCGGTAGCACGCCGTGCGGCGGCCCTCGGAACCCACCGGCCGGGCCCGCGGGGCCATCGCTCCGGTGCCCACGTAGTCGAGGGCGAGGCCCCGGGCGAGGCCGATGCCGAGGCCCTTGAGTACCTCGGCCACGGTCGATGCCGCGGGCAGCGTCTCCAGGTGGGCCCCCACCGGCACCGGGCCCACGGCGAGCAACGCGAGCCGGTCGCTGTGCGACAGGGAGCTGGACGGGCCCGCCTCGGACACCGGCCGGCCTTGGGGCCCGCCGCACCCGGGGCAGGGCGCGGAGCGCGGGTGATCCCGGCAGGCCCCGCCTCAGTGCGCCGCGTTCTTCACGAGGATGCCGATCACCGCTTCGTCGGCGGCCGTGAGCCGCGGCAGGGCGAAGGAGGTCGGCCACATGGAACCCTCGTCGAGGTGCGCCTGGTCGCTGAAACCGAGCGTCGCGTAGCGGGCCTTGAACTTCTCCGCGCTCTGGAAGAAGCAGACCACCTTGCCGTCCCGGGCGTACGCGGGCATTCCGTACCAGAGCTTCGGTGCGAGACCGGGTGCGCTCGCCTTGACGACGGCGTGGATCCGCTCCGCCATGACCCGGTCGGAGTCCCGCATTTCGGCGATCTTCGCGACCACGGCGGCTTCCTCCTCAACCGCCTTGTCGGTGCGGGATCCGCGGCGCGCGGACGACGCCTTCAGGTCCTTGGCGTGCTCCTTCATCGCGGCACGCTCCTCGTCCGTGAATCCCTCGAACGTGCTCTGCGCGGGCTTGCGGGTGTTCGTCATGGCGGGTTCCTCCCGGGAGTCGGGGTGATGAGGCGTCGGGGTGATGAGGGGATGGGATGGGGTGCGGGGCTGGACTGTCGTACCTGCGGGGGCCGGGCCCGTCAGCCCCAGGCGCCGGCGATCTGACGGGTGGTGGCGTTGAGCCGGTTGAACATGTTCGTGACGCTGATCATCAGGACGATCGCGGCGAGCTGCTTCTCGTCGAAGTAGGTGGCGGCCGTGTCCCAGACCTCGTCGCTCACCGCGTCGGGGCGGTCGGCCAGCCGGGTCGCGGCCTCGGCCAGCAGCAGGGCCGCCCGCTCCTCCTCGGTGAAGTACGGGGTCTCGCGCCAGACGGCGACCGTGGCCAGCCGCTCGTCGCTCACCCCGGACTTGCGGGCGGCCTTGGCGCCGCCGTCGACGCAGGCGCTGCACCCGTTGATCTGGCTCACCCGCAGGTGCACCAGCTCCAGCGTCTGTCCGTCCACTCCACCGGAGTGCACGGCCTTGAAGATCTCCTGGATGGGCTGCATCGCGCCGGACAGGACGACGGCGGGGTTCTGCATGCGGGACTGCATCTCGGTGTGCTCCTCTTCTCGTGTTCCGGTCCTCCGGTTTCCCGGTCTTCCGGTTCCCCCCTCGGGGTGTGACTCCATAACAGCCGCAGCGGCCCGCGGCGGCGATGGCGGTGGGACACCCTGGGACAGGCGGAACATCCTTGACCAGCGAAGACGCGGTCCCGGATAATTCGGGCGCGGTGGGACAGGGATACGGGGGGAACCGTGGACACGGAACGACGGTCGGCCGAGGCCGACCCGCATGACGAGCTGGCCGCACGGCTGCGGCTGCTCCAGGAACTGTCCGGGCTGGGCGTACGGGCCCTCGCGAGGGAGCTGGGACTGAGCTCCTCCTCGCTCTCGCGCTACCTCAGCGGCCAGACGGCGCCGCCCTGGACCGCGGTGGTCGCCCTCTGCCGACTGGTCAAGCGCGACCCCCGCCCGCTGCGGCCCCTCTGGGAGCGGGGTTCCGCCCAGGCGCTGCCGGCGCCCCCGAAGGCCAGCCGCCAGGTCCAGCCGAGGCCCCGCAACGATCTGCCGCGCGACGTAGCCGACTTCACCGGACGCGAGGCCCAACTCGCTTCCGTGATGGTCGCGGTGGACAGCCACCGGGGCGTCGCCGTGGACGGCATGGCGGGCGTGGGCAAGACCTGTCTCGCGGTGCACGCCGCGCACCGGCTCGCCGCCGACTACCCGGACGCCCAGCTGTACGTGGACCTGCACGGCTTCACCGAGGGCCGGGACCCCCTCGCTCCCGACTCGGCGCTGCGGATGCTGCTCGGGGCGCTCGACGTGCCGTCCGAGAGGGTCCCGCAGGAGGGCCTCGAGCAGCTGGCGGCCTGCTGGCGCGCGGAACTGGCGGGCCGCCGTGCCCTCGTGGTGATCGACAACGCGGCCGACGCGGAGCAGGTCCGCCCGCTGCTGCCCGGCGCCGGTGACTCCGTCGTGCTGATCACGAGCCGCAACCGGCTGCTCGGCCTGGACGAAGTGCCCCCGGTGTCGCTGGAGGTGCTCAGCCCTCTCGAGAGCGCCGAGCTGCTCGCCCGGGCCAGCGGGGACTCCGGCGGCCCCGAAGGCCGTCTCGCCCGCGAACCGGAGTCCGCCGCCGAGGTGTTGAGACTGTGCGGCCACCTGCCGCTGGCCCTGCGGCTGGCCGCGGCCCGGCTGCGGCACCGGCCGGGCTGGACGGTGGGCATCCTCGTGGAGCGGCTGGCGGAGGGCTCGAGCGAGTTCGACACCGCGTTCGCCATGTCCGTACGGCAACTGGACCGGAACCAGGCCCGGTTGTTCCGGACCCTGGGCCTGCTGCCCGGCGGCTCCTTCGACGCGTACGCCGCCGCGGCCCTGGCGGACGTACCGCTGCGCGACGCTCGGGAGATGCTGGAGGACCTGGTCGACGCGCACCTGGTCCAGCAGCCCACGGCGGGCCGCTACCGGCTGCACGATCTGGTGCACCAGCACGCGCGGGGCGCCTGGGCCCAGCAGGACCCCCCGGCCGAGCGGGAGCGGGCACTGGGCCGCTTTCTCGACTACTTCGTGCACGCGGCGGCCGCGGCGGACGCCGCGATGCCGGTCCTCTCGCCGGGCCGGGCGCCCTCGGCGGGCCGGCCCCCGGCCGCACTGCCGCACTTCGCCGACAAGCACGCGGCCTGTGCCTGGCTCGCCTCGGAGTACGAGACCATGATCGCCGCCTTCGAGACGGCGGTCGCCGTCGGGGCGGACGCGCACGTGTGCGAGCTGCCGCGGTTCCTGCGGGCGTACTTCGCGCGGCGCTGCGGTACGACCCACCTCAATCACCTCTTCGAGCGGTCGCTGGCAGCCGCCGAACGCCTGGGGGATCCGCTGCGCCTGGCGGAGGCCTACAGCGACTTGGGCTTCGCGCGCTACAACGCGGGCCGGATGACCGAGGCAGCCGCCGCGTACGAGGAGGCCGGACTCCGGGCGGCCGAGGCGGGGGACGCCCGCTCGGAAGCCGAACTGGCCCTGCGCCGCGGCTATCTGAGCTGGGACCGGGGGAGCGCCGGGGAGCCGCTCGAACTCTTTCGGCTGGCCGGGAAGTTGTACGGGGACGCCGGTCTCCCGGCGGGCGCGGCCCACGCGGCCGCCTCGGAGGCCTGGGCGCTGCTCCAGCTGGGGGAGCGCGAGGAGGCGGCGCGCCGGGCCCGGGACGTGCTGGAGGTGTCCCACCCGGACCCGGCGTGGCCGCCCGCCCTGACGGCCCGCATCACCCTCGGCGTGGCCATCGCGGCGGAGGACCCCGAGGAGGCGTCGGAGCACTTGCACCGCGCGCTGGCCCTGGCCCGCGAGGACCGGCACGTGAACAACGAGGCGTGGTCCCTCAACTGCCTGGGCATCGCGCTGAGCCGGATGGGCCGCTACGAGGAGGCCCTGGCCAGCCACCGCGAGGCGTTCGCGCTGCTGGACGAGCTGTTCGAGGAACACTGGAAGGTCCGCTTCCTGGGCGGCTACGCCGAGACCTGCCGGCTCGCGGGACTGCCCGAGCAGGCCCTGCGCCTGCACCGCCGGACCCTGGAGCTGGCCCCCGGGCTCGGCTGCCGGCACGAGGAGGCGCTGGCGCACGAGGGGATCGCGGCCCTGCTCGACGACACGGACCCGACCGCGGCGGCGGAGCACCGCACGGCGGGACGCTCGGTCCGGGAGGAGCTCGCGGCGGGGGCGCGCTGAGCGGACCGCGGCGCGGTCGCGGCCCGAACGCGCCCGCGCCCCACCCCTCGTACGGCCGGGAGGCGGGACGCGGCAGCGGGCGGAGCGGTCAGGACACGGTGGCGCGGACGCTGTCCCCGATCAGCCCGTCGGTGTAAGTCACCGTCTTCGCCGTGAAAGCACCCTTGCCGGTGATCGTGCCGGTGATGTTCTCGCCCGGCGCCAGCTCGACGGTGTCGATCTGGTCCTCGGCGGCCGCGAGTTCGGCCACGTGCTTGGTTCCCTTGGTGTCGGTGATCGTGAAGTACAGCGGGTTCACGTTGATCGCCTTCGAGCTGTTGTTGGTGATCGTCACCGACACGCTCGTGTAGTCGCTGCCGTCCGCGAGGACGCCCTTCTTGAACTTCGTCTTCTTCGCGACCACGACGACCGGGGACTTCTTTTCGGGCTTTGCCGACGGCGCGGCCGCCGGGGCCTTCGCCGGAGCGGACGACGCGGACGACGCGGCCGGAGCCGGCGCCTGGGGGGCGGTTTCCTTCCCCGCCTTCGGGCTGCTCTCGCCGCCGAGCAGCGCCCCGGCTATGCCGAGGACCACGACGAGGCCGACGATGCCGAGGCACGAGAACCCGACGATCTTTCCGGCACTGTTCTTCTTCGGCTGCTGGGGCGGGGGCGGGTACCCGTATCCGGGCTGCTGAGCCGGGCCGGGCGGCGGGTACCCGTATCCGGGCTGGGGCTGCGGGCCGGGTTGCTGACCGGGCGGCGGGAACTGGTTGGACATGCGGGACCCCCACAGGACTGGTGCGAATCAGGTCACCGTATGGGTACATGGGTGCGCATGGGGTGCAGTGTCCGAACTGTGATGTTGCAGCCTCAACTGCTGTCCCTGCGTAGACCGTTGGGCAGGGAACTTGGTTCTTCACCCTGTACTTCGACTCCACGGGGACCGAGCTCCTGGCATGCAGCGGCGTCAAGAACGAGGGGCCCTCGCAGGGGAACGGTCAGGAGCTCCAGTTGTAGAGGCCGCCACCCATGTGTCGATGGCACTGTCCGGCTCAATGAAGCGGCAGGTCACTGACTGAAAGGCCCCATCAGGCCCCATCAGGTCCCCGCAGGCGCGTGGCAGTAGTGGCATCGTCGTCGACGGGGAGAGAGAACGCCATTCCGTGGGCCGTCTGAGCCGGCGGCGGGCGGGCAGTCCGGCCTTGGCGCGCCAGTAGTCCGCGTCGCGCGGGTCGGCCGGCCATCCGATCAGACGTTCGGCCCCCATGCGGAAGGCCCGGGGAAGACCGCGTGCACCTTGCTTCATGTGCCGGTCATCGGGCCTCTCCGGATCACGGGCCAGGCGTCTCTGCTCCGAGGCTCCCTCGCCCCCCACCAGGCGGCGGCCGGGTGGATGCGGAGCCGAGCACGTTTCATCGGCCCTGGCGCTGATCTTGTGACGGCCGCAGCCGGCGGGCATGGGGGATGCCCGGTGGTGGTCGACGATGATGCGGGGATGACGGATCAGGGCTCCGCCGCAATTCCGGCGCCGGCGTTCGACGAGGAGCGCACGCCCGTGCTCGCCGGTGGCTCGGTGATCGCCAGACCGTTCTCGGTGGGGGCGACGGCATTGTCGTCGGCCAGGCGGCAGTGACCGATTGTGGATAGGGAATCAGCCTGAAACGTTCGGCGGCGAGCTGACAGACTGTTCCCGAGCCGGTCCGACCAGGGGCCGGCCGGACCCGGGGGGACCAGCATGAACGTCAGAGCCGCCGCCATAGCCGCCACCGCCGCCTTCGCCCTGGCCGGGCTGGGAGCGGGCCCGGCCTTCGCGGACAACCACATCAGTGTCGCGCCGCAGGGGCAGGACCTGGCCGTCGAGCAGCTGAACCCGCAGGGCCAGTACCTGCGGGGTGAGCAGGGCCCGCAGTACCACCTGGGCCAGGACGGTGCGTTCGAGCACTGATCTCGCGGCTATGGAGTCTGCGGGCCCCCAGCCGTTGGGGCAGGGGTCCGCGGACGCCGTAGCGGGGCCGTAGGCGTAGGCCACGAAGTCCTGGAGCTCCGGGCCCCGGTAGGGCCGCGCGTGGTCGCCCGCGCCCCGGCAGTAGCGGTGATTGACCTGGCGGTCGGTCCTTCAGGTCCTGGTGGAGCGCCACGGTCATCGCGCCGATCTCCGTCTCGCCCGTACCTCCCGTACCGCCCGCGTACAGGGCCAACTTCCCGCCGTACGGGGCGTACGTGCCGTCGCGTGCCAGGTTGACCGGGTTCTGCCCGGGCCAGGTGCTCGGCGGGCCGAAGACCGTGGCCATCCGGTACGGGGTGTCGCCGGTGCCCGCCTTGCCTCCCTCCGGCATCACGACGATGCCCTTGAAGGCCGAGTCCCTCAGATTCGCCGTGACATTGCCCTCGTCGGTCTTCGGCCACTGCTCCACGTCGCCCGAGCCGCCGTGCAGCAGGTACAGCACCGGGTGGGGGTGCGCCGGGTTCCGCTGGTAGTCCTCCGGCAGCAGGATCCGTACCCGCACCGGGACCTGGACCGGACCGATCGACGGGGTGCCGCCGTGCGCGGTGAGGACGGCGGGGGTGGTCACGGAGGCATCGCCCATGCGTTCGATCTGTCCCGCGGCCGCCGACCAGGTTCGCATGGTCAGCCCGGCGGCATCGGGCGCGGGCAGCGAGGGCGGGACGCACGTCGCGCCCGTGGGGGTGGCGGGCACCGCCGAGAGCACGAGCGCGGCGGTGGCGGTGGCGGTGGCGGCGGTCGCGAGCAGGGCCGCGGCGCGGCGCGGCGGACGGGGAGGGGGAGGGGGAGAGGGCGGGGGTGTGGGGGAGGAGGGTGCCGGTCCCGGCCGGTGTGACACGGGCCGCCGGGGCCCACCAGGAGGTGGACCGGTTCCGGTCCACCCGGCGGCGCGTTCACCCGCGGTCCACCCGGGGTCCGGCCGCCCGCCGGGTCCGGCGGTGGGGTTTGTCAGCCGGGCGTGCTTTGCTGGATGCATGATCGATGAATTCCTCGCCCGGAACCTGTCCGACGTCGACGAAGCCGTGCGCAAGGCGGCGGCGATCGAGATCATGCCGAGGTTCCGCCGGCTCGCGGAGCACGAGGTGGACCAGAAGAGCGGCCCGCACGACCTGGTGACGGACGCCGACCGCATGGCCGAGGAGTACCTCACCACCACCCTGACCCGGCTGCTGCCCGGTTCGGCGGTGGTGGGCGAGGAAGCGGTGCACGCCGACCCCGGTGTGTACGGGGCGCTGCGCGCCGACGCCCCGGTGTGGATCGTGGACCCCGTCGACGGGACCCGGCAGTTCGTGCACGGGGACCCGGCGTTCTGCACCCTGGTCGCGCTCGCGCACCGCGGGGAGCTCCTCGCCTCCTGGACCTTCGCCCCGGCGCTGGAGGAGATGGCCACCGCCGTGCGCGGGCAGGGCGCGTACGTCAACGGCGAGCGGATCCTGAGCGGTTCGCCGGATCCAGGCGCCGAGCTGCGGGTCGCGACCGCGCACCCGCTCTACACCACGGAGGAGGAGCGCCGCGTCCTGGCGCGCCTCGACGTGCCCGGGGTGGCCTCCCGAGCCTGCGGTTCCGCGGGCCTGGAGTACCTGAAGGTGGCCCGGGGAGAGATGGACGGCCTGGCCTTCAACTGGCCCTCCGCCTGGGACCACGCGGCCGGGCTGCTGCTGGTCGCCGAGGCGGGCGGCTCCCAGAGCACCGTCGACCGCGTCCCCTTCCGGGTGGACCGGGACAACGCCCTGCCGTTCGCGGTCGGCCGGGACGAGGCCACGGCCGTACGGATCCGGGAACTGCTGCGGGGCGCGTGACACCGCGGCCCGGCCCCGCCCGACAACCACGGCCGGGCCCCGCCCGACAACCACGCCCGGCACCCGGCCGAACCAGCGCCCGGGCCCGCGCCCGGCACCCGGCCGGGCCCGCGCCCGGCACCCGGCCGAACCAGCGCCCGGGCCCGCGCCCGGCACCCGGCCGGGCCGGCGGTGAGCCCGGGGCGAACGGAGTCGGCGCGGATCGCGAAGCCGCCTATGGACAGGCGCAATACCCTGGGGGCGGTGGCGCCGCCGGACGAAGGAGTCGCAAGTGCCGTCGATCCTCGATGCGGTCGTGGTGGGGGCCGGCCCCAACGGGCTGACGGCCGCCGTGGAACTGGCCCGGCGCGGCTTCTCCGTGGCCGTCTTCGAAGCGGCGGACACCGTCGGCGGCGGGGCCCGGACCGAGGAGCTCACCCTCCCCGGCTTCCGGCACGACCCCTGCTCGGCGGTGCACCCGCTGGGCGCCGGTTCCCCGGTCTTCTCCACGATGCCCCTCAAGCGGTACGGGCTGGAGTGGCTGCACGCCCCGCTGCCCATGGCGCACCCCTTCGACGACGGCACGGCGGCCGTGCTCTCCCGCTCCGTCGCGGAGACGGCCGCGTCCTTCGGGGCCCGCGACGCGGGCACGTACCGGCGGCTCGTGGCGCCGTTCCTCGGCAAGTGGGACACCCTGGCCCGCGACTTCATGTCGCTGCCGGACACCGCGCTGCCCCGTGACCCGCTCACCCTCGCCCGCTTCGGGCTGGCCGGGCTGCCGCCCTCCACCTGGCTGCTGAGCCGCTTCCGCGACGACCGTGCCCGCGCCCTCTTCGCCGGACTCGTCGCGCACGTGATCGCCCCGCTCGGCGGGATCGGGACCAGCGCCGTCGGCCTGGTCTTCGCCCTCGCCGCGCACGCGAACGGCTGGCCGATGCCGCGCGGCGGCTCCCAGTCGATCTCCGACGCCCTCGCCGGGTACCTGCGCGACCTCGGCGGGACCGTCCACACCGGCTTCGAGGTCAAGCGGCTCGACGAGCTGCCGCCGGCCCGGGCGTACGTCTTCGACACCTCCCCGACCGCGCTGGCCCGCATCGCCCGCCTGGGCCGCGTCTACGACGGCTACCGCTACGGGGCCTCCGTCTTCAAGCTGGACTACGCCCTGGACGGCCCCGTCCCCTGGACCGCCGAGGAGCCCCGCCGGGCCGGCACCGTGCAGATCGGTCCGCGCACCCGCGACATCGACGCGGCCCTGCAACTGGCCTCCGGCGGACGGGTCCCGCGCACCCCCTTCCTCATCGCCGCCCAGCCCAGCCTGGTCGACCCCGGCCGGGCGCCCGAGGGCAAGCACACCTTCTGGGTGTACGGGCACGTACCGGCGGGCTGGGACGGGGACCTCACCGACGCCGTCGAGCGCCAACTCGAGCGCTTCGCCCCCGGGTTCCGCGATCTGGTCCTCGCCCGCGCCACGGCGGGCCCGCCGCAGCTCGCCGCCCGCAACCCGAACTACGTCGGCGGCGACATCGCCTGCGGAGCCGCCTCAGGCCTCCAGCTCCTGCTGCGCCCCAAGCTCACCCTGTCCCCGTACAACACGGCGCACCCGGCCGTGTTCCTGTGCTCCTCGGCCACCCCGCCGGGCCCCGGCGTCCACGGCATGTCGGGCCACAACGCAGCCAAGGCCGTCTGGCGCCACCTGCGCACGAAGACGCCCTGAGGCCGTCCGGAGGCCGCCCTGAGACTGCCCCGGGGCCGCCCTGAGACTGTCCTGAGGCCGCCCCGAAGGCGGCCTCACCCCTCCGCGGACGCCGGGCTCACGCGGTCCTGACGTCGGCCGGGCGCCGGTGGCCGCAGTCGATCTCGTTGCCGGCGACGTCCGTGACGTATCCGTGGACCCCGTTGAAGTGCACCGTCACCGAACCGGGGCGGTAGTCCACCTGGAAGGCCTCGTTGCCGTGCGTCGTCCCGGGCCAGGGTTCACCTTCGGGGGATCCGACCGTCCACACCACGAAGGTCTCACCGGGCCGCAGCCAGTGATCGCTCCCGTAGCACTCCAGGACCAGCTCCAAAAGCTCGGGACCGTTGTTCCCGACCCGTAGCCGTGCCACTGGTACGTCCTGCGCTGCCACTTTTCCTCCCCCCCGCCCACGGCCCCGCCTGCCGCAGCAGGGTACGCGGGCACCGCTCGGCCCGAGCCCGGGCCTCCCCCCGGTCGCGGCACGGGGCAGGCCCTGAGGCCGGCCCGTGCGGGCCCGCGGCTAGCCGAAGGCGGCCTTGTGGGGGCCGATCGACGGGTCGAGTTCGTGGAGCATCTTCCGGGCGTCCTCCAGGATTCCGGCGGTGCACAGGACGCGCCAGTCCGCGTAGGCGGGGGACTGTGCCAGCGCGGTGTGCAGGAAGCCGGTCTCGGCCGCGCCCAGCAGCCCCGCCAGGCGGGCCCGCAGCTCGGGCGAGGGGGCGTCCTCCCGTACGTGTACGTCGGCCAGGTCGCCCAGCATCGCGGCGAGCGAGGCCAGTACCCCGTCCAGCCCGGCCGGGGCGTCGGCCCGCAGGGGCAGCAGGGGCTCTTCGTGCTGGGCCCAGTGCAGGGCGGGCGGGCGGCCTTCGCGGAAGGTCAGGTTGTACAGGCCGCGGGTGATCCCCCGGACCTGGTGCCCCACGTGGTCGAGGCACTGGGTGGCTTCGGCGAGCCGGTCCAGCCGGGGCCGCGCGAACCGGCCGCGCGGACGCCAGCGGATCGCGTCCTCGGCCTCGCGGACGGCCTGGCGCACCGCGTCGAGCTCCTTGGACAGCGAGCGCGCCCGGCGGACCCAGTCCCCGGTGCGCGCGGCCCAGTCCTCCTCGGCCAGGCCGCGGGCGATCTCGGCCAGCAGCGCGGCCATCTGCCGGTTCAGGCGGGCCAGTTCCTCACCGGCGCGGCGGGTGAAACCGGGGGCGGGCAGCGCGAGGCCGACCAACGTGCCGACGAGCACGCCGACGACGTTGTCCTCCAGCCGCGAGGCCCCGTACCCGAAGGAGGTGGCGGCGCCCATCACGAGCACGGCGGTCAGCGCGATCTGGTGCATCTGCGAACCGAGGTTCATCACGCGTCCCGCGTACATGCCGACCAGGACCACGAGGACGACGCTCACCGTGTTCGTGCCGATGGACGCGGTGGCCGCCACGCCGAGCAGGAAGCCGAACAGGATCCCGGCCGCCCGCTGCAGGCTCTTGCGCGCGGTGGCGAAGGGGGTGGTCTGCGCGGCCAGGATGGCGCCGACGGGCGCGAGCGAGGCCGAGTCGGAGTGCAGCAGCACCGAGGCGATCCACCAGGCGAGTCCCGCCGAGATCGCCGCGCGCACGACCATGCTTTCGTCGCCGAAGCCGGCGGTCATCCGGGACCGCAGGCCCTCCGCCGCCACCGTGCTGCCCGATACCTTCACTTTGGGGACCTTACGTGACGAGATGCGGAGCCGGGCTCAGGCGGTCGCGGTCGCGGTGGCCGTGGCCGTGGCGGGGGCCGTGGCAGGGCCGTGGCAGGGGGTGCGACCGCCTCCGGCGCGACGTTCCGCGCGGTGACGGCCGTACGGCGGGACCGGGCCAGAAGGCGAGGGCCGCGCACAGCAGCAGGGCGGCCGTGGTGTCCTGGCCCCAGGCACCCTGCTCCGTGAGCACGACGGCCAGGGCGGCGACGAGCCCCGCCGCGGGCAGCGTGAGGAGCCAGGACACGAGCATGGCCCGCACGGTCTTCCGGCTCAGGACCCCGCCGGGGGTGGCGCGCCCGGCCCCGGAGACGCTGCCGGTGACGGCGTGCGTGGTCGACACCGCGAAGCCCAGGTGCGAGGAGCCCGGCAGCACGGCCGCCGCGCTCGTCCGGGGCACGCAGCCCTGCCGCGGGCCGAGCCGGGTCAGGCCGGTGCCGAGCGTACGGATGATGCGCCAGCCGCACGTGTGGGTGCCCGGGGCCCTCGTGAGCCCCGCCGCCACGGTGGCCCACAGCGGGGTCCCGGACCCGGCGGGCAGGGAGCCCGCCGTGACCAGCGCCAGCATGATCACGCCCATGGTCTCCTGCCCGACGCCGGTGCCGTGCGCCATCGACACGAGGGCCGCCGCGAGCACCCGCCCGGCGCGGGCTCCGCGGCCCTCATCGGGTTCCGGGTGGTGCGGGCGGCGGGCGCGGTCGTGCTCCAGGCCAACGGCGTGGCCCGGGTGAAGACCGGCTCGCCCGCCGCACGGCTGCGGACCGTGCTCGGCGTGCAGGCCGCCGCCCAGGCCGTCGGGTTGGCGCTCTGCCCACCGTCGGGGCCGCGCTCGGCTGGCGCTGGACCTACTGGATCAACGTGCCCGTCGGGCTGATCGCCCTGGCCGCCGGCCACTACCTGCTCCCGCGCACCCGCGACCGGGGCCCCCGTACGCCGCTCCGACCGGGCCGGGGTCCTGTGGCTGACCACCGCCACGCCCCTGCCACCGCCACCGCCACCGCCGCCGGCCTGCTGGTCGCGCTCAGCTCCCTGTCGGGGCCCGCACCCCCGCTCGCCTGCGCACTCGGCGTACTGGGCCCGGGCCCGGGCCCGCTCCGTCCCCGGCCGCCGCGGCGGAGCGCGAGTAGCGTGGTGGACATGGCCTCCATGCCGGGCACGCCCGGCGCCCCGGACGCGCGGCCCGGCGCGGACTCGCCCGAAGCCCGGGCGCTGACCGCCGCCGTCACCCGCCTGCGCCGCGCACTGCGTGCCTCGATCCGTACGGAGTACCCCTGGGAGCAGCTCCCCATGGCCCAGGTGGAACTCCTCCAGGTCTGCGTCGACCACTCCCCGGTCCGCGTCAGCGAACTCGCCGCCCGCCAGCGCCTCGCGCAGTCCACGGTGAGCGGGCTCGTCGCCACGATGGCCACGAACGGGCTGGTGACCCGCGAGGTGGACAGCGAGGACCGGCGCGCCGCGGCCGTCAGCGCCACCGACGCCGGCCGGCTGCGGCTGGCCGCCTGGACCCGCGCCCATGAACGCCGCCTGGAACGGGCGCTGACGGCCCTGCCCGATGCCGACCGCACGGCGCTCCGCGAGGCCCTTCCGGCCCTCGCCCGCCTCGCCGCCCGCCTGGAGGAGGCGGACGGCAAGAGCGGGTAGGGGCGGATGCCGGAACGCGTGGAACGAGTCGGGGCCGCGGACCGGGGCGCAATGGCAGGTCCGGCATCCCTTCCGGGGAAGCATCCGTGCTTCGGAGCCGGTCCGTCACGTAGCCGACGAAGCTCCGGTTGTACCTGGCGAGGTTCCCAAGTCACCCCGAAATAACGGGGCTTCGACGTGTCGTCGGGCTGTCGCGGTATGTCTCATCACGTGCCACACGGCAAGTCGTGAGGAGCCTTCGTGATGATGGGTCGCTCTGTCCCCGTGCCCGGGGGCCCGCTGTGACCGAGTCCCAGGCCGTCCACCTCTTCCTGGGCCTGGCCGTGATCCTGGGTCTGGCCCGGGCGATGGGGGCGCTGGCCCGCAGATTCGGTCAGCCCGCGGTGATCGGTGAGATCCTCGCGGGGGTGCTGCTGGGGCCCACCCTGTTCGGCAGCCACCTCTCGGGCGTCATCTTCCCCGCCGAGGTCCGGCCCCTGCTGGGCGCACTCGCCGGAGTGGGTGTCGCGCTCTTCATGTTCGTTGTCGGCAGTGAGCTTCGACCTCGGCATCCTGCGCGGCGGGGGACGGGCCACCGTGTGGACCTCCCTCTGCTCGACCCTGCTGCCGCTGATGATGGGCGCCGCCCTGGCCTTGACGCTGGTGTCCTCGCATCACCAGGGCTCGTCCGTCGGCTTCGTACTGTTCTTCGCGGTCGCGATGTCCGTGACGGCGTTTCCCGTACTGGCGCGGATCATCGCCGACCGTGAACTGGCCAACACCCGCGTCGGTGCCATCGCCTTGGCCTGCGCCGCCATCACCGACCTGCTCGCCTGGACGCTGCTCGCCGTGGTGGCCGCCATTGCCACGGGCGAGCGCCTCGACTGGCGGCCGGCGCTCCTGGTGCCGTACGTGGCGCTGATGGTCACCGCGGTCCGCCCGCTGCTCCGCCGGGCGGCCCGGAAGGTCCCGGAGGACGCCCCGGGCGGCCGGACGGGCAGCAGGACCTCCCCGCCGCCCGGCCGGGAGCCGCGTATCGTCCCCTCGCAGAACCGCGAAGTGACCGACACGAAATCTCGCTGATCCCACGGCGCATGGCCGCGTCGGCGAAGGAAGGAAGCCCGGTGCCGCGCATCACGCTCGTCAGGGGCGACATCACCGCCGAGGAGGCCGACGCGGTGGTCAACGCCGCCAACTCCTCGCTCCTCGGCGGCGGCGGAGTCGACGGAGCGATCCACCGGCGCGGCGGCCCGGAGATCCTGGCCGCCTGCGAGGACCTGCGCCGTTCCCACTACGGCAAGGGCCTGGCGACGGGCCGGGCCGTCGCCACCACGGCCGGCCGGCTCCCGGCGGAGCACGTGATCCACACGGTCGGCCCGGTGTATCAGGTTTCCGGCGGCGATCCGTCGCTGTTGACCTCTTGCTACCGGGAGTCGCTGAAGGTCGCGGACGAACTGGGGGCGCGGACGGTCGCCTTCCCGGCCATCTCGACCGGGGCGTACGGGTGGCCGATGGAGGATGCTGCCCGCATCGCGGTGGAGGCGGTGCGTGGCGCTGAGACGGCCGTGGAAGAGGTGAGATTCGTCCTCTTCGACGAGTCGGCTTACGAAGCGTTCGCCGATCAGCTCCGCTGACCGGACATGGTTGCGACATACCCATCACGTCTGAGTCCCCGAGAATCGACATCCTGAGGCGGTACCTCCACAGAGGTGCCGCCTCAGGTGCTTCAGCCGTGGCGCCAACTGGATTCCGACGACCCATCATGTCGAGTGTGTCGCGATCCTTGAGCCCGTTGGAAAGGGGCTCTGACCTGCGGGTTAGGGCATTGTGCGCTGTGTGCGTTGTGGGTGATATCTTGACGCTGATTCGACGCTCGTGACGCACATTTGACGCACGCCGTCGGTGATGCCTGATGATTCGCCACGCGGATGGGCGCCTCCCGCGCAGATTGTGATCTTGGTGCGGGAGGTGCCCTTCTCGGTAATGGGTGACCGAGTCGGTCGGTGGCAGACCCGCGCTCTACCTTCTCTCTCCGAACACGTTCTGTGACGATTCGAGGGGGCTCGCGACTAGGCTCGGGCCACTGGTGGGTTTCCAGGGCGTCCTCGACGCCGAGGGGGTGCAGGTCGAACTCCTCGGCGACGACCAGCAGCTCGGCCTCGGTCGGTCGGTGCAGGTCGATCCACGCCACGCCCCCTTCCGCCTCGCGGAGCTTGCCGACGCCCGGATGCCCGCAGCCCGAACGCCTGCTGCCGTCAGCCGGGCCGGCCCTTGGGCGAACGGCGGTCTCTGTGGTGCCTCTTGGTGTCGGTAGGCTGAGGCCGCCGCGAAGTCCCGAGCGCGAGCTGATACTGCCGAGTGCGGGCCGCGTTTGTCCGGATCGCTCACGAGAATCGGGGTTGTACGCACGTGCTGGTGGCAGAGCGGTACCGGTTGGACGCCTCGATCGGCAGCGGTGGCATGGGAGAGGTCTTTCGGGCCTCTGACCAAGTGCTGCGCAGGCCGGTTGCCGTCAAGCTGCTGCTGGGGGGAGCCGTCGACCCGTTGGCGGGCGACCGCTTCCGCCTCGAAGCGCAGACTGCCGCGCGCCTGAGCCATCCCCATGTGGTGGGAGTCTTCGACTTCGGCTCCTGGGAAGACCGCTTCTACCTCGTGATGGAACTGGTCGAGGGTGCCAGCCTGGCCCAGGAACTGGAACGGGGCGGCCGGCTGTCGGCCGAGCGCGTGGCCGGTATCGCCGCACAGGCTGCTGCCGGACTGGCGGCAGCCCACGGGCAGGGCATCGTGCACCGTGACATAAAGCCCGGCAATCTCCTGACAGATGCCACCGGGACGGTCAAGATCGCCGATTTCGGCATCGCCAAGTTCGTCGACGACCCCTCCACGGCGCTGACCTCAACCGGTCAGATTCTGGGAACCGGCCTGTATCTGGCCCCTGAGCGGGCCCTGGGCCGGCAGGCGGGTCCTGCGTCCGACGTGTACTCGCTCGGCTGCGTGCTGTATCAACTCCTCGTCGGGAGAACGCCGTTCCAGTCCGACACCACGACGGGCGTGCTCTACCAGCACGTCGACGCAACTCCGGTGTCGCCACGACAGCTCGGCGTGGATCTGCCGGTCGCATTCGAGGCGTACCTGCTGCGGCTTCTCGCGAAGCAGCCGGAGGACCGTCCGACGGCACAGCACGTGGCCGAATGGTTCGCCACGGAATCGTGGCGGGGCCACACCGCTCCCCGTCCCTCGACGGCACCGCCGACCGCGTACGGGAAGGCGTCCACACCGCCGGCCGCGGCCGAGACGGCTCACATGCCTGCCCTGACCGCACCGCCGTCTACCGGCGGGCACCGGGCCCTGCCCGGACAGCCCCGCAGGATCACGGAGTCGATCCGGTCCATGCCGCGAGCAACAAGGTTGATCGCCGGAATGGTCGTCCTGGTCGCCGCATCCCTGATGGGAATGGTCTGGCTCTCACCCGAGGGCTCGAACAAGACTCCGCAAGCGGATCCGTCCGGCTCGGTCATCAGCCCGCCGCGCCCGTCGGCCTCCCTGCCCGCGCCTACGCCTACGCCTACGCAGTCGTCCGGCGAGCCGGAGGATGAACGTGAAGAGGGTGATGGCGAAGTCAGCGGCAAGGACCGGAAGAAGCAACACGGCAAGAAGGGTCGGGGAAACTAGGGCGGCGAAGGGCGCCTCGTTCGCCGTGAAGGCAGCGGGCGCCGGTTCACAGCTGCACGAAGAGGGTTTCGCCGCTGTGTTCGACAATCTTGTCGAAGCCGATCAGGTCGATAACGTCGAGTGGGCCCCACGGCGGCGGTTCGACACCGGCCGCTTCCAGCGCGTCACACGCTCCGGATGATGCGAACGGGCCGGCCCACCTTGACCAATGACGCGATGCGGGCTTCTCAGACCGGTAGGTATCCGGGTGGGGCAAGGCCAAGGCGGTACTGGGCGAGATCGCCCGCCGAACGTGGCCTGAGCCGCGGGAGCCACTACCGCACGCCGCATCCTCCACGAGGCCGCCGAAGCCACAAACCCTCTCAGTCTGATGAGGCTCTTCGGGATCACGGAGAAGACGCCATGCACTACCTCTCCGTCGCCCACTCCAAGTGCACGGTCAGGCTGCCCGGTTAGCCGGCGCGCCGGTCAGTCGGCGGTGACGGTCGTGGGCGCAGCGGCGGGGGAATCACGGATGCCCATGCGTAGGTGTTCTACGTGGTAGAGGGCTTGGTCGAGGAGCTCGGCGACGTGGTTGTCGTAGAGCGCGTAGACGATCGAGCGGCCGTGGCGTTCGCCGGTGACCAGGCCGAGGTTGCGCAGCAGGCGCAGCTGGTGGGAGCAGGCGGAGGCCTCCATGTCGACCGCCTCCGCGAGATCGCCAACCGAGCAGGGGCCTTCCTGGAGGCGGGCCAGGATGTGGAGCCGGGAGGGCGTGGCGAGGGCCTGGAGGGTGGCGGCCACGTCGGCGGTGCCGACGGCGTCGAGGCGCTCGCGGGTGGTGGCGCTGCTGGCGGTGCCGGTTCCGTGACCCATGCGGACATCATACCGATGACACCTGAAGACCTGTTCATGTGTTCCTGTATGGTGAGGGTGTTGCCCCATCCGCCCGTGAAGGGTTGCTTTGTCATGTCTGCTGTCCTCGACCAGCGGCCTGCGCCGCCCGCCGACCGGCTGCTCCCCGCGCCGCCGAAGCGGCGGACGCGGCTTCTGGCGCTGCCGGAGGCCCGGTGGGCGCTGGCCGCCCTGGTGCTGTTCCTGATCGCCCTTTCGCTCGATCTCCTCGGCGCGCCCGCGTGGTTGTGGGTCCCGCTGTACGCCGTCGTCTACATCACAGGCGGCTGGGAGCCGGGATGGGAGGGCCTGAAGGCCCTGAAGGACAAGACCTTGGATGTGGATCTCCTGATGGTCGTCGCGGCGCTCGGCGCCGCATCCATCGGGCAGGTCCTCGACGGGGCGCTGCTGATCGTCATCTTCGCCACCTCCGGCGCCCTTGAGGCCGTCGCGACGGCCCGGACCGCCGATTCGGTGCGCGGCCTCCTCGACGTGGCGCCGAGCACCGCCACCCGGCTCCTGCCGGACGGCGGGGAGGAGAGCGTGCCGGCCGACATCCTCACGGTCGGGGACGTCATCCTGGTGCGGCCCGGCGAGCGGGTAGGCGCCGACGGCCAGGTCCTCGACGGGACCAGTGACGTCGACCAGGCGACCATCACCGGTGAGCCGCTCCCGGTGGCCAAGCAGGTGGGTGATGAGGTGTTCGCCGGCACGGTCAACGGCACCGGCGCCCTGCGGGTACTGGTCGAGCGGGAGCCGGCGGACTCAGTGATCGCCCGGATCGTGAAGATGGTCGAGGAAGCCTCCGAAACCAAGGCCCCCACCCAGCTGTTCATCGAGAAGGTCGAACAGCGCTACTCGATCGGCATGGTCGTCGCGACCTTGGCCGTGTTCGCGGTCCCGCTCGCCTTCGGCGACGGCCTTCAGCCGGCCCTGCTCCGTGCGATGACGTTCATGATCGTGGCCTCGCCGTGCGCGGTGGTGCTGTCCACGATGCCGCCGCTGCTGTCCGCCATCGCCAACGCGGGCCGCCACGGGGTCCTGGCCAAGTCGGCCGTCGTCATGGAACGCCTGGGCCAGATCGACACCGTCGCGCTGGACAAGACCGGCACCCTCACCGAGGGCGCCCCGCAGGTCACCGACATCCGCCCCCACCCGGCCTCCGGACTGGACGAGCACGGGCTGCTGGCGCTGGCGGCCGCAGCCGAGCACCCCAGTGAGCACCCGCTGGCCCGGGCGGTCGTCCAGGCCGCCCGCGAACGCGGCCTCACGCTCGCCGCGTCCACCGACTTCGCTTCCGCCCCTGGATCGGGTGTCACCGCCACCGTCGGAGGCCGCGCCATCCGGGTGGGCTCCCCGGCCCTCGCAGCGGCCGGCGGCCAGGACATCGGCGGCGTGGTGCGGGCGCTGGAAGACGAAGGCCGCACCGCGGTCCTCGTCCTGCGCGACGACATCCCGGTCGGCGTACTCGGCATCGCCGACCGCCTGCGACCCGACGCCAAGGCGACGGTGGCGGCGCTCACCGAGCTGACCGGCCGGGCTCCTGTCCTGCTGACCGGGGACAACGAGCGCGCCGCCCGCCACGTAGCGGCGGAGGTGGGCATCACCGACGTCCGCGCCGGGCTCCTTCCGCAGGACAAAGTGGCCGCGGTCAAGGAGTGGGAGGCCGAGGGCCGACGGGTGCTGGTCGTCGGTGACGGAGTCAACGACGCCCCCGCGCTGGCCGCCGCGCACTCCGGCATCGCGATGGGCAAGGCCGGCTCCGACCTCGCGCTGGAGACCGCCGACGCGGTCGTCGTGCGCGACGAACTCGCCACCATCCCCGCGATCGTCGGCCTGTCCCGCAGAGCCCGCCGCCTGATGGTGCAGAACCTCGTCATCGCCGGGATCTTCATCACCGCGCTCGTGGCCTGGGACCTGATCGGGACCCTCCCGCTCCCGCTCGGAGTCGCCGGCCACGAAGGCTCCACTGTCATCGTCGGCCTCAACGGCCTGCGCTTGCTGCGCGAGCGAGCCTGGACGGGCTCCCTCGGCAAGGACTGCCCGTGAGCAAGCGCCCGCGCAGCCGCACGGCCGCCGCGACCGGGGCGTCCGGTGCCCGCTGCACGGTCACCGTCTGCCGGGGATGCTGCTGCGGCACCCCGGCCAAGGTCACCCGCCTCGACCACGAAGCCCAGCTCACCGACCTGCGCACCGCTCTGGCCGCAGTGGCGATGGTCCGGCGCACCGGCTGCCTGAACGCGTGTGAACGCGCCAACGTCGTCGTCATCCAACCCTCCGCCGAAGGCCGGAGGGCCGGCGGGCGCCCGGTGTGGCTCGGCGAGGTCAACGACCCCGGCGCCACCGCCGACATCGCCGCCTGGGTTGCCGAGGGCGGCCCCGGCCTGGCCGAGCCCCCGGGCGTCCTCGACTTCTACACCTTCCAGCCCTCACGCCGGGTAGGCGCTGAACTCCACGACGAATAGACACCTCCGTCTGCCCCACCGAGCCGAGCCCGCCAGACCGGGTGCCTCCACAAGGCCGCCTGCGAACCTGGGCTGGATTCTGGGTGCGCGCGCTCGCCACCTTCTGGAGGAGGGCGGACCGGGTCCCCGCGGGCACCGTTTCCGGTCTTGCTCGGGGAAGGCCACCGTTTCTGAGAATCATCGGCAGTGCCGTCAGGTGATCAGGGGCCTGGCCGCTGGGGTAGGCGCAGCTGAGGGCCGGATCGTACGATGACAGCATGACCAGCATGACCAGCACGATGCAGCCGTCGAGCCGCCGCCCTGCCGGGCGCGGCTTCGTGTTGTTGGTGCTGGCGGTGCTGGCCGGTGTGCTGGCCATGCACGGGCTCGGACCGGGACCTGCTCCCACGAAGGCGTCGGCGGTTGCCGTCGGCCACGTCACGGCGATGGCCCACGAAGAGGGTGCCCGGCAGGTGGTGGGCGCCTGCTCGCACACTGATGGCGGAATGAGCCACGCGGACCACGCGGACGCCACGTGCGCGGCCACAGGTGTCGGCGCCGGCTATGCGCCTCCCGTTCTGGCCGCGGCGTTCGATGCAGGGCCCGAACCCGTGGCTCTGCCCGGCGGCGCGGCGGGGACTCCCGAGATCGGGCGGGCGCCGCCCGATCTCGCCGAGCTGCAACTCCTCCGGATATAGGACCGCCCACACGGCACCTCCTTGCCCCGGCTTGAGCCGGCGGGGATGCCGTGCTCCGGCACGTCCTCATTCCGTATCGGCGCCCGCCCGCTCAGGGGCGGCGCATCAAGGAGTCGCACCACCATGAACAAGAACCTCATCCGCCGGACCGCCCTCGTCGCCGTCGCGGGCGCAGCCTCCCTCGTGCTCGCCGCGTGCGGGTCGAGCGACGACACCTCCGCCGGGCACGACGGCAGCAGCTCCTCTCCCTCGGCCTCCTCGTCCGCTCCGGCCTCTCAGGGGCAGCACAATGCGGCCGACGTCGCGTTCGCCAAGGGGATGATCCCCCACCACCGTCAGGCTGTGGAAATGGCCGACCTCGCTCCCACCAGGGCCGAGTCCGCCGAGGTCAAGAAGCTCGCCGACGAGATCAGGAAGGCGCAGGACCCGGAGATCAAGACGCTCTCCGGGTGGCTCACCTCATGGGGCGAGCAGGTTCCCGCCGAGGGAGCCATGGACCACTCCGCGCACGGCATGGCCGGGATGATGACGGCCGAGGAGATGGAGAAACTGAAGGACTCCTCGGGCAAGGCGTTCGACAACGCCTTCATGGAAATGATGATCAAGCACCACGAGGGTGCCGTGGCGATGGCGAAGACGGAAAAGGCCGAAGGTGCCTTCTCTGACGCCAAGACAATGGCCGACGCCATCATCACCTCACAGACCGCCGAGATCACCCGGATGAACAGCCTGCTCGGCAGGAGCTGACCACTCTCCGTGGAAGGGGTGTGCGGGGCCTTCGCGGCTCGGCGCACCCCTTCCTCATTCTCTGCTGACCCCCTTAACGAATACCCTGGGGGGGTATATGGTTGGTGTGGGCCTGCGGGAGCGGGGTCACACTGGACGGGATTGGGGATGACGGTCATGGACCACAGCACGCACCACGCAGCCGCCGCTCACGACCACAGCGCACACCAGGCGCACACGGCTCACAGCGGGCGCCAGATGGGCGGGGTGACCTGGGGGGCCGCCGCGAAGGCGACGCTGCACTGCCTGACCGGCTGTGCGATCGGTGAGATCCTCGGCATGGTCATCGGTACCGCTCTGATGTGGGGCAACGTCCAGACGATGGTCCTGGCGATCACGCTGGCGTTCGTCTTCGGCTACTCGTTCACGCTGTTCGCGGTCCGCAGGGCCGGTCTGGACTGGAAGAGCGCGGTCAAGGTGGCTCTGGCCGCTGACACCGTCTCGATCGCGGTGATGGAGCTCGTCGACAACGGCATCATCGCCCTGACACCCGGGGCGATGGACGCGCACCTGTCGGACGCGCTGTTCTGGACGGCGCTGCTGGGCGGCTTCGCCGTGGCCTTCGTGATCACGACTCCGGTCAACAAGTGGATGATCGGCCGCGGCAAGGGCCACGCCGTCGTCCACGCCTACCACTGACCCAGTCGTAAGGCGCCGCGCTCCGCCCCGGCCCACCTCACGGTGCGGCCGGGCGCGCTCGCGTGGAAGGGGCGTCGGACAGTGCCCCGGCGGCCACCCCGCCGCCACCGCCTGCTCCGACGCCCTGAATTTCTTCACCAGTGACGCCACTGCCCGCACCTGGAGGAAGACGCATCCGAGGTCCCCGGCGGCATCATCGGCCACGAAGGCGCGGATGAGATCGCCACGCAGACCTTCGGGTTACTCCTTCGACGAGCGGGCCCACGAGGCGTTCGCGGCAGCGGTGGAAGAGCCTGAGCCGGGGGGTAGGTCCCGTTAAGCCCGAATGGGGATCCCTGGTGCTTTTTGTTGCATTCCGTATGGGATTCTTCTCTGAAAGTCGGACAAGTCGACGACCGGGTGAGAAGGAGCAGCTGTGGGGGACGGTACGGACGCGATACGGGAGGGCCGGGGCCAGGAGCGGGGCCAGGACCAGGACCGGGGCCAGGACCAGGGCCAGGGCCAGGACCGGGGTCGGCCGGGAAGAAGGCTTTCGTGGCCCTGGTTCCTGGTCGTGGTGGTCGTGTACCTGGTGGTCATCCAGGGACTGGGACTCCTGGTCGGGCTGGACACCAGCTACTCCGACAGCGCCTTCCCCACCACCGAGTCACTGGTCCGCAACGCCCTGATCCCCATCGGAGCGTCGATCGTGTTCGGCGCGGCCCTCGTCACCTGGCTCGGCTGGTGGAGCGAAGTCCTCACCTACCGGGCGCCCGTGCGGCGCTGGGTGCGCTGGGTGCCGATCTCGATGCTCGTCGTCGCGCTGGTCGGCCTGAACTTCGGACACCTCGCCGACCAGAGCGTCTCCCTCGTGGCCTGCCTGCTGCTGCTCGGGCTGTTCGTCGGAGTCGGCGAGGAGCTCATGTTCCGGGGCATCGGCGTCCACGTCTTCCGCCGCGCCGGACTCACCGAGGGCAAGGTCGCCCTCTACTCCTCGCTCGTCTTCGGCCTCGCGCACGTCAGCAACGCCATCGGCGAGGGGCCGCAGGCCCTCGTGCAGGCCGTCCTGGTGTCCACCTCGGGCTACTTCTTCTATCTGTGCCTGCGCGTCGGCGGCACCATCCTGCTGCCGATGCTCGTCCACGGCCTGTGGGACACCAGCCTGTTCTCCAACCTGGTGGGAGACGAGCCCCAGGCATCCCTGGGCATGCTCCTGATCATCGTCCTCCAGGCCTCCCTGATCGTGGTGCTGCTCCTCAGGCGGCGCACGATCGAGCCCGCGCCCGTGCCCGACGCACCCGCCGCACCCGCCGTGCCCGCCGCACCCGCCGTCCCGCCCGTCGGGAGCTGACGGGCTAGCCGGCCGAGAACAGTCGGCCGTAGTCCGTGACGGGGGCCGTCGGGGTGCCCGCCGCGCGCAGGGCCGCCCACAGGAGGGTCTGGTTCGCGGTCAGGACCGGGCGTCCCAGGGTGGCCTCCAGGGCCGCGATCGCCCCGACGGCGCGGAAGCCGTTGCCGCCGATGACGACCGCGTCCGCCGTGTCGGGGACGTGCGCGGCCACCCAGTCGTGCAGGGCCCGCGGTCCGATGAGGGTCTGCCCGCTGGGCAGGCCGCAGGGGGCGGCGTACGGGACCTCGAAGCCGGTGTCCTCGTAGTAGCCCCGGCCCAGGTCGCTCAGTGTCTCGTCGAACCACGGCGGGTCCACCAGGGCGATCCGGCCGGCGCCCAGGACCCGCAGCGCCTCGACGGTGGCGGCGCAGGTGGCGACCACGGGCAGCCCGTGGGTGCGCTCGCGCAGCCGGTCCAGCATGTACCCCTCCCCGCGCGGGCCGATGACGTAGGCGGAGCTGGTGAAGGCGTAGGCGATCACCGACACGGGGGCAGCCGCCAGCAGCTCGGCGGCATCGTCCAGGTGCGGGGGCTCGGCGAAGGCCCGTACGGGGGCCAGCGGAATGGTGGAGTCGATCGCGCCGCCGCGTCCCATCGCCCGGAACGGCACCCGGGCGGTGTGCAGGCCCACGTCGGCGGGAGCCATGGCGCGCAGTTCGGACTCGGGGCCGACATCGGCGTGCGGGGTGAGGACGCCGAGGCGGACGCGCACGTCCCACCCGTCGGGCTGCCACATCGCGTGTTCCTCTCGGAGACCGGGGGATACGGGAGGTCTTCCACTGTGTCACCGGTCGGGCCGTCGAGGTGCCCGGCCGCGCCGCGTGCGGGGCCGAGCTGCCCTCCCGGATATCCACAGGGCCGGGCGGATCCGGGCGGATGTGTCCGAGGAGGTCGCTAGGCTTCTGGGATGACCACTTCGGAAGCAGCCGTCGAGATCCCCGACGCCCAGCAGGTGCTCCACCGCGTCTTCGGGTACGACTCGTTCCGCGGCGAGCAGCAGCAGATCATCGAGCACGTCGCCGGCGGCGGCGACGCGCTGGTGCTGATGCCCACCGGCGGCGGCAAATCGCTCTGCTACCAGATCCCGGCGCTGGTCAGAGCGGGTACCGGAGTGGTGATCTCCCCGCTGATCGCCCTGATGCAGGACCAGGTGGACGCCCTCAACGCGCTCGGGGTGCGGGCCGGGTTCCTCAATTCGACGCAGCTGTCCGACGACCGGCGCGCGGTGGAGCAGGCCTTCCTCGCGGGCGAGCTCGACCTGCTCTACCTGGCGCCCGAGCGGCTGCGCAGCGAAGGGACGCAGCGGCTGCTCGACCGGGGCACGGTCTCGCTCTTCGCCATCGACGAGGCGCACTGCGTCGCCCAGTGGGGCCACGACTTCCGGCCCGACTACCTCGCGCTGTCCATGCTGCACGAGCGCTGGCCGAAGGTGCCCCGGATCGCGCTGACCGCGACGGCCACCGAGGCCACGCACGCCGAGATCGCGGCGCGGCTCGGCCTGGAGGAAGCCCGCCACTTCGTGGCCGGCTTCGACCGGCCGAACATCCAGTACCGGATCGTGGGGAAGAACAACCCGGTCAAGCAGCTGCTGGAGCTGATCCGCACCGAGCACCCCGGCGACGCCGGGGTCGTGTACTGCCTCTCGCGCGCCTCGGTGGAGAAGACGGCGGCGGCCCTGGTCGAGCAGGGCATCGATGCCGTGCCCTACCACGCGGGCATGGACTCCCGGGCGCGCGCGGCGAACCAGTCGAAGTTCCTGCGGGAGGACGGGGTCGTGGTGGTGGCCACGATCGCGTTCGGCATGGGCATCGACAAGCCGGACGTGCGCTTCGTGGCCCACCTGGACCTGCCCAAATCGGTCGAGGGCTACTACCAGGAGACCGGCCGCGCGGGCCGCGACGGCGAGCCGGCCACGGCCTGGCTGGCGTACGGGCTCCAGGACGTGGTGCAGCAGCGCAAGATGATCGAGGGCTCCGAGGGAGACGAGGCGCACCGCCGCGCGCTGGCCGGACACCTGGAGGCGATGCTCGCGCTGTGCGAGACGGTCGGCTGCCGCCGGGTGCGGCTGCTGGCGTACTTCGGGCAGACCGGCGCGCCGGACTGCGGGAACTGCGACACCTGCCTGACGCCCGCCGAGTCCTGGGACGGGACGGTCGCGGCGCAGAAGCTGCTGTCCACGGTGTGGCGGCTGGCCAAGGAGCGGCGCCAGAAGTTCGGCGCCGGCCAGATCATCGACATCCTCCAGGGCAAGAAGACGGCCAAGGTCATCCAGTTCGACCACGACGGCCTCTCCGTGTTCGGCATCGGCGCCGACCTGGGCACCAACGAATGGCGCGGGGTCGTCCGGCAGCTGCTGGCGCTCGGACTGCTGGCGGTGGAGGGCGACTACGGCACGCTGGTGCTGACCGAGGCCAGCGGCGAGGTGCTGGGCGGCCGGCGGAGCGTCCCGATGCGCAAGGAGACGGCGCCGCCGGCCGGTTCCTCCCGCAAGGAGTCCGGGTCGCGCTCCGGGAAGGGCGGCCGGGTACCGGTCGACCTGCCGGCGGCCGCCGTGCCGGTGTTCGAGTCCCTCCGGGCGTGGCGCGCCGAGACGGCGCGGGAGCAGGGCGTGCCGGCGTACGTCGTCTTCCACGACGCGACGCTGCGGGAGATCGCGACGCGGCTGCCCGTGACGGTCGCGGAGCTGGGCACGATCAACGGAGTCGGCGAGGCGAAGCTCGCCAAGTACGCCGAGGGCATCCTGAAGACCCTGGGCGGCGAGCGGCCCGGGCCGGGCGCGGAGGGCGCGGAGGGCACGGAGGCGGAGACCGCGGCCGCCCCGGCTACGGCCGCCGCCCCGGCCCCCCGGGCGGCCGCCGCCGCCCCTGCGGCGGTCCCGGCCGTGCCCGCCCAGACGCAGACCCAGACCCAGACCCAGCAGGCCCCTCGGGCGGAGGAGTCGCTCTTCGGCCCGGAGGACGAGGACATCGACCCGCCCTGGGACGACTGGGAGTAGACGACTGGGAGTAGACGATGGGGAGCAGGCGACGGGGAGCAGGCGACTGGGACGAGCCGACGGGGAGCGGGCGGCGGAGAGCGGACGGCGGGGGAGCGGTGGCCCGGTTGCCGCGATTCCGCCCCGTCCGGCCCGACACAGCGCCGGTCGGCTGAGGCTCGGATAGGGTGAATCGGTAGGAATCGGGCCCCCTGGGGTGAGGTCGGCGCATTGGACACGTACCAGGAGACGAGCGAGGTACCGGACCAGCCGGTGGCTGCTGTCGGGTACGCGGGCGTACTGAGCGAGCTGCTGCCGATCGCCCTGTGGCGGGAGGACGCCGACGGGCTCGTCGTCGAGTGGTCGCTGGCCGCCCAGGACCTGCTCGGCCACCGCCCCGAGGACATCCTCGGCCGGCCGGGCTCCGACGTGCTCGTCCCCGACGCCAACCACGAGCTCGCCGACCAGCTGACCCGCCGGGTCCAGGCCGGGGAGACGGTCGTCGGCACCCTGCCCGTGCGCCACCGCGACGGACATCAGGTCGCCATGGAGATGTGGATCCTGCCCTCCCCGGATCCGCAGGGGCGCACCGGTTCCATGCTCATCGCCGTGGAGACCTCCGAGGTCCTGCGGATGCGCGATTCGCTCGCCGCGCTGCAGAGCCTGTTCACCCAGTCGCCGATCGGCCTCGGCACCCTCGGCCCCGACCTGCGCTTCCTGCGAGTCAACGACGCCCTCGCCCGGATGAACGGGGTGTCCGCCGCCGAGCACGTGGGCAAACGGCTCACCGAGGTCGTGCCCGGGGTCAACGCCGCCGCGCTCGAGCGGCTCATGCGCAAGGTGCTGGAGTGCGGCTCCGCCGTCGTGGACGTCCGCCGCACCGGCCGCACCCCCGCCGACCCCGACCACGACCGGACCTGGTCCTGCTCCTACGCCCCGCTGCTGGACGGCTCCGGGCGGCGGCTCGGCCTGATCGCCTCCCTCATCGACATCACCGACGGGCAGCGCGCCCAGGCGGAGGCGGAGCGGGCCCGCAGCCGGTTCGCCCTGCTCTCCGAGGCCGGAACCCGCATCGGCACCACGCTGGACCTCAGGCAGACGGCCCAGGAGCTCGCGGAGGTGCTGGTGCCGCAGCTCGCCGACTCGGCCGACGTACAGCTCCTGGAAGCCGTACTGGACCCGGACGAGGCGGGCGCGTCCACCCGGGGCCTGCTGCGCCGCCTGGCTTCCCTCTTCCCGGACCCGGCCGCGCCCACCGCCAAGCTGGTCGCCGGGCAGACCTTCCAGATCCCGGCGCACACCGCCTACGAGCAGGTCATTACCGAGGGCGTGGCGATGAACCTCTTCACCGCCGACATCCCGGCCCTGATCAAGGACCCGCGCGCGGCCGCGCTGCGCGCGTACCTGGCCACCCTCGGCTGCGCCCGCATGGTGCCGCTGGTGGCCCGCGGGAGGGTGCTCGGGGTGGTCGTGGTGACCCGGGTGCGCGGGCGCGAGGTCTTCGACCACGAGGACTGCGTGCTGATCGACGAGGTGGTGGCCCGGGCGGCCCTGAACATCGACAACGCCCGGATGTACACCACCCAGCGCGCGGCGGCCCTGACGCTGCAGCGCAGCCTCACCAACAACGCGCTGCCCGAGGTCGCCGGCCTGGAGCTGACCGGCCGCTACCTGCCGGCCAGCGACCACGACGTCGGCGGGGACTGGTTCGACGTGATCGAGCTGCCGGACGGCCGGACCGGCCTGGTGATCGGCGACGTGATGGGCCACGGCATCCACGCGGCCGCGGTCATGGGCCAGCTGCGCACCGCCGTACGGACCCTGGCGCGGCACCAGGTGACTCCGGAGGAGATGCTCCGCTCGCTGGACGCGGTCGTGGCCGACCTCGGCGAGGACGAGATGGCCACCTGCGTCTACGCCGTCCACGACCCGGTGACGGGCGCGTGCGTCATCGCCCGCGCCGGCCATCCGCCGCCGGCCGTGGTCACGGCCGCCGGGGCCGTGACCTTCCTGGACGGCCCGCCGGGAACCCCGCTCGGCACGGGTGGACGGGAGTTCCGCACGGAGGAGGTCCGCCTCGACCCGGGCAGCCTGCTCGTGCTCTACACGGACGGCCTCATCGAGTCCCGGGACCGGGACCTGGACGAGGGGATGGCGGGACTGGCGGGGGCCCTGAGGGGCGCGGGGGAGCCGCTGGAGGCCCTGTGCGACGCGATCCTGGAACGCCTCCTCCCGGAGGCCCCGCAGGACGACGTGGCGGTGCTGCTGGCACGGACCCTGTGAATGGCTGGTCGGGCGGCGCGCCGCTGTCGCAGGAGGAGCTGGGCGCCGTGCTCGACGGCCTGCTGGAGGACGCGGAGCGCGGCGAGTACGTCCCCTTCGTCGTCATCCACCTCGAAAGCGGCCGGGCCGCCGGCTGGACCACGTACATGGACAAGGCGTCCTGCGCCGCCACCGCCGACGTCACGACGGCACCTGGCGCGACACCGTGTACTTCTCCCTGCTGGCCGGCGAATGGCCGCGGGCGAAGGCCCGGCTTGCCGCGCGGCTCTAGAACGGGTGTCACGGCCTTCCGCTACCAGGCCAGGTCCTCCAGGGCCTCCAGGTCCACGACGGCCGGGGGCGACGGCTCCGCCCCGCCCGTCAGGGGCAGTTCCGCCCAGATCACCTTGCCGCGGTCCGTGTAGCGGGTGCCCCAGCGCTCGGCGTACTGGGCGACGAGGAACAGGCCGCGCCCGCCCTCGTCGGTCGTGGCCGCGTAGCGCAGGTGCGGTGAGGTGCTGCTGCCGTCGGAGATCTCGCAGATCAGCGTGCGGTCCCGGAGCAGCCGGACCCGGATCGGCGGGGTCCCGTAACGGATGGCGTTGGTGATCAGCTCGCTGAGGATGAGCTCGGCGGTGAAGGTGACCTCCCCCAGGCCCCACGCGGTGAGCTGCGCGGAGCCCGCCCGGCGGACCCGGGACACGTCCGAGGGGTCCGGGAGCACCTCCCACTCCGCGATCCGGTCGGCCGGGAGGCGCCGGGTGTCGGCGATGAGCAGGGCGATGTCATCGCTCGGCGCCGGGAACAGCAGCGAGGCCAGTACGTCGGAACAGGCCTGGTCGGGGCTTCGGTCCGGCCGGGACAGGGCCTCGGTCAGCAGGGCGATGCCGGTGTCGAAGTCCCGGTCGCGGTCCTCCAGCAGCCCGTCGGTGAACAGTACGAGCCGGCTCGCCTCGGGCAGCCGCAGCTCCACGGCCTCGAAGGGCATCCCGCCGACGCCCAGCGGCAGCCCGATCGGCAGCTCGGGGTACTCGACCCGGCCGTCGGGCAGGACCAGGGCCGGGCCGGGGTGACCCGCGCTGGCCATGGCGCAGTGGCCGGACACCGGGTCGTACACCGCGTACAGGCAGGTGGCGCCGGTGACGCCCGCGGACTCGCCGTCCCCGGCACCCTCGTCGGCCGAGGACTCGTCCTGGTCGATCCGGTCGATCAGCTCGTCGAGGTGGCCCAGCAGCTCGTCGGGCGGCATGTCGAGCGTGGAGAAGTTGTGCACGGCGGTCCGCAGCCGGCCCATGGTGGCGGCGGCGTGCACCCCGTGCCCCACCACGTCGCCGACGACCAGCGCGACCCGGGCCCCGGCGAGCGGGATCACGTCGAACCAGTCCCCGCCCACCCCCGCCTTAGCCGGCAGGTACCGGAAGGCGACGTCCACTGCGCTCAGATCGGGCAGCACCCGCGGCAGCAGACTCCGCTGGAGGGTCACCGCCACCGCGTGCTCGCGCGTGAAGCGGCGGGCGTTGTCGATGGAGACCGCGGCCCGCGCCGCCAGCTCCTCGGCGAAGGACAGGTCCTCCTCGTCGAAGGGCTCGGGGGTGTCGGCCCGCCAGAAGTTGGCCATGCCGAGAACCACCCCGCGGGCCTGGAGCGGTACGCAGACCAGCGAGTGCAGCCCGTAGTCCAGGGCCACCCGGGTGCCGTCCTGGTCCTGGGCCCGCCAGCCGAAGGCGGCGTTCAGATCGGCCGCGAGGACCGCCCGCCCGGCGTCCAGGGCCGCGGCCATCGGCGCGGTCGGCACCACGAAGCGGATGACGTCGCCCACCGGCTGGAGCGGGGAGTCCACGCGGATCCCGCTGATGGCGGCCCGGCGCATCTCGGTGTGCGTGCCGCTGCCGGGCTCCTCGCCGCGCAGCACCGGCTCCAGCAGCTCGACCGTGGCGAAGTCCGCGAACCGCGGGACCGCGACCTCGGAGAGCTCCTCGGCGGTGCGCACCACGTCCAGGGTGGTCCCGATGCGCACACCGGCGTCGTAGAGCAGCTGGAGGCGGTCGCGGGCGACCGCGGCCCGGCCGGAGAGCGCGGCGAGCTCGGTGGAGTCGCGCAGGGTGGTCACGGTGCCCGTAGGGCGGCCCCCGTAGGGCTTGGTCGGGCGTACGTTCACGGCGAGGAGCCGGTCGCCCGCCCGGTGGACCTCGTCGGTGGCGGCCCGCCCGGATGCCAGCAGCGCGGCCGTCGGCGGATCGAGGCCGAGCTCGCGCACGTGGCGCAGCTCGGCGTCGGCGGGCAGGTCGAGGAGGCGGCGGGCCTCGTCGTTGGCGAGCAGCAGCCGGCCTTCGGCGTCGATGATCAGGACGCCCTCGCGGACGGCGTGCAGAACCGCCTCGTGGTGTTCGTTCATCCGGGTCATCTCGGCCTCGCCGAGGCCCCGGGTCTGGCGCCGCAGCCGGCGGCTGACGAGGGCCGCGCCGCCGGTGCCCAGGAGCAGGGCGCCCGTGGCCGCGCCGAAGAGCAGGGGCAGCTGGCCCTCGACCCCGTCGCCGACGTTCGCGACCTCGATGCCGGTGGCGACCAGGCCGACCACCGCGCCCGTGGAATCCCGTACGGGGACCACGGCGCGGACCACGTCGCTCGGCTTGCCCTCGAACGTCTCGGTGAAGGGCTGCCCGGCCGCGGCGCGGGAGAGGTCGCCGGTGGCGCGCTGTCCGATCAGCTCGGGGCGGGAGTCGGTGTACCGGATCCCGTCGGTGGTCATGACGGCGATGAAATCGACGCCCGAGGCCCGGCGGGCGCCCTCGGCCAGCGGCTGGAGCTCGGCGGTCGGGTCGGCGGACTCGAGGGCCGCCGGGAGGCCGGGGGCGTGCGCGAAGGCCTCGGCGGCGGCGAGGGAGCGGTTGCGGGCGTCGCGCCGGCTGTCGTACCGGGCCTGGAAGAACAGGGTCGTGGCGGCGGCCGTGATCAGCACCAGCACGAGGACCGCTTGCAGGGCGAAGACCTGGCCGGCGACGCTGCGGGCGCCGAGCGAGAGGTGCGCGAACAGCCGGGAGCGTCCGGGCCCGGTTCCGGGTGGGGACCCGTCCTCGGGCGGGGGCCTGTCCTCGGGCGCTCCTCCGGAGCCCCCGGCTGGGCCAAAACGTCCGGTCATGAGCCATTTCTAACACTGTCGGCGGGGTTTGGGGGAGGCCCCGGGGGTCCTGGTGCGGTAGCGGCCGCACGGTACGCGCGAGGACTCGTGCCGACGTACGAGGTGAAGTGCTGGCGGAAGGTGACCTCGCTGGCGAATCCGGCCCGCCGGGCCACCTCGGTGACCGGGTGATCGGTGCGCTCCAGCAGTTTGCGGGCTTCGTCCAGACGGTGGCCCAGGAGCCATTTTTGCGGGGTGGTGCCGGTCGCCGCGGCGAAGTGCCGGGCGAAGGAACGCGGCGACATCCCGGCCCACCGGGCCAGGGTGGCCACGTCCAGCGCCTCGTGCAGCCGCCCGAGCGCCCGCTCCCGTACGAGGGCCAGCGCCTCGGCGGTCCGGTCGGCGAGCGGGGTCGGGCGGTCCAGGTACTGGGCGTGCTCGCCGGTCCGGAAGGGGCCGGTCACCATCGCGCGGGCGATGGCCGCGGCCGCCTCGGAGCCGTGGGCCTCGCGGACCAGGTGCAGGCAGAGGTCGATGCCGGAGGCGACTCCGGCGGAGGTCCACAGCCCGTCGTCCCCGACGTAGAGCGGGGCCTCCTCGACCCGTACGGCGGGGTACCGGCCGGCCAGTGACGGGGCCAGCGACCAGTGCGTCACGGCCCGGCGGCCCGCCAGCAGCCCGGCCTCGGCGAGGATGAAGGCGCCCGCGCACAGGGCGGCCACCGCGATGCCCCGGGCGTGGGCGTCCCGCAGGGCGGCGAGGACCGGCTCGGGCGTCGGGTCACCGGGCCGGTCCAGCGCGGGGACCACGACGAGGTCGGCGCGGGCGAGCCAGTCGAGCCCGCGGTCCGGGGTCAGGGAGAGCCCGCCGGGGAGCGGGATCGGGCCGGTGTCGAGGGCGCACCGGCGCAGCTCGAACGGCGGTACCCCGCGGTGGCCGCGGTCGTGCCCCCAGACCTCGGTGATGACGGCCAGGTCGAAAGCGCGGATGCCGGGCTGGGCGACGATCGCGACGCGGTGCATGGCCGAGAGTCTGCCACGGAGGCCCGCCGGAAGGGGAGGGCCGAGCCCCCGGCGGATGCAGCCGGGAGGCCCCCGACCTGGGGCGGAGCCCCCGCCGGACCTCGCCGGGCCCGGACTGCCACAGTGGCAGGATCCCATCGGTTCCCGGTCCGGGCGGTACTGGTCCGAGGGGGAGGAGACGCCCAGGATGAGGCCATGACGAACGAGACCGCACCTGAGACCGCGACCACCACCGCCACTGCCGCCGCCGCCGATGCCGCCACCGCCACCGCCATCGAGATCGCCGCGAACAGCGCCCTCCTGGTCATCGACGTCCAACAGGGCTTCGAAGACGCCGACTTCTGGGGCCCGCGCAACAACCCGGCCGCCGAGGCGAACATCGCCGCGCTGATGGACGCCTGGCAGGAGACCGGCCGCCCGGTCGTGCTCGTGCAGCACGCCTCCCGCACCCCCGGCTCGGTCCTCGCGCCGGACCGGCCCGGGTACGCCCTCAAGGACTTCGTCGCCGAGCGGGCCGGCGGGGCGGCCCTGCACGTCACCAAGTCCGTGAACTCCTCCTTCTACGGCACCCCGGACCTCGCCGACTGGCTCACCGCCCGGGGCGTCGGACAGCTCGTCGTCTCCGGCATCCAGACGAACATGTGCGTCGAGACCACGGCCCGGATGGCCGGGAACCTGGGCTACGAGGTGCTCGTGCCGCTCGATGCCACCCACACCTTCGACCTCGCCGCCGAACCCGGCCCGGACGCGCCCCGGCTGACGGCCGACCAGCTCGCCACCGCCACCGCGGTCAACCTCCAGGGCGGCGGCTTCGCCCGCATCGTCACCACGGCTCAGCTCCTCGCGGCGGCCAAGGCTTAGGCCGTCTCTTCCGGATCTTGCCGGCCCCCGTGGGAGAACGTCCGGGGCCCCCGCACACGCCGGCGGCCCGGACCCCCCGTCAGGGGATCCGGGCCGCCGGACAGGGCGGACGCCTCGTCAGAGCACGTCGCCCGCGATGTTCTCAGCCACCCGCTCCAGCAGCGGCCCCGCGTTCGGGATGCTCACCGCCGGGTCCGGCTCCAGGTCCGTGAGCGGGTACGCCCGCTGGATCCCGGCGGCCTCGAGGGCCTCCTGCGTGAGCAGCAGGCGGCCGCAGACCGCGACGACCGGCTTGCCCGCGGCGCGAGCCGCCGCCGCGACACCGGCCGGAGCCTTGCCGTGGAGCGTCTGCTCGTCCAGCGAACCCTCACCGGTGATCACCAGCGTGGCCCGCTCCAGCGCCGGCGCGAAGCCGAGCACCTCCAGCATCAGCTCGATGCCGGGACGGAACGACGCACCGAGCAGCAAGGCCCCGTAGCCGATGCCGCCCGCTCCGCCCGCGCCGGGCGAAACCGCCGCCTCGGCGGCCAGGGAACCGATCGACTTCTCCAGGACCACCGCGAAGTGCGCCAGCGCCGCGTCCAGCGTCGCCACGTCCTCGGGCGACGCCCCCTTCTGCGGGCCGTAGACCGCCGGAGCGCCCTTGGGACCCGTCAGAGGGTTGTCCACGTCGCTCGCCAGGACGAGGTCGATCTCCTTGATGCGGGGGTCGACGCCCGACAGGTCGGCCGAGGCCAGCCCGGCCAGCGCGCCGCCGCCCGGACCGACGGGTTCACCGTTCGCATCCAGGAACACCGCGCCCAGCGCGGCCAGCATGCCCGCGCCGCCGTCGGTGGTGGCGCTGCCGCCCACACCGAAGACGATCGAGCGCGCTCCCGCGTCGAGTGCGGCCTTCAGCAGTTCGCCGGAGCCGTAGGTGGTCGCCGTCAGCGGGGCGAAGACACCCGCGGGCAGCAGCTGGAGACCCGAGGCCTCCGCCATCTCGACCACCGCGGTGCCCTCGCGCAGCGCGAAAGCGGCCGTGACCTGGTCACCGAGCGGTCCGGTGACCCGTACCTCCCGGCGTTCGAAACCGGCCGCCACGGCGGCCGCGACCGTACCGTCGCCGCCGTCCGCGACGGGGAGGGTCTCGATCTCCACGCCCGGTACGGCCTTGCGCAGGCCGGCCGTGACCCGCTCCGCGACCTGAACGGCCGTGAGCGAGCCCTTGAATTTGTCCGCGGCGATGAGCACGCGCGCGGTCTCAGTTACTGCTCCGTCCGTCACCTTGCTAATCCCTTGCTATCGAACAGTGCAGTCGCGCCTCCCATGAGCCTATCCGGAGGATCCTCCTATGCCCATGCGTGGCCTGGGCCACACACGGCGCGGCATGCCCCTAAATAGGGATATACGCCTGCATAGTGTGGCCGCATGAGCACGGATTCACTGGAACAGCCACGTCCGGATTCCCCAGGTGGCGGCTCCGAAGGCCCCGGCCACGGGGCTGACGGGGCGGGGGCGGACGGCACGCCCGACCGTACGGTCGTCGTCATCGGAGTGGTCTCCGTCCTGGCCGTGGTCGCGTGGGCGGCCCTCGGGAAGAGCTCCTTCGACTCCGCGTCGAGCAGCGCGCTGGCCTGGGTGCTGAGCAACTTCGCGTGGCTCTTCGTGATCGCCGCCGATGTGTTCCTCGTCATGTGCGTCGTGCTCGCCATCAGCCGCTTCGGCCGGATCCGCCTCGGCAAGGACGACTCGGAGCCGGAGTTCACGAACCTCGCGTGGATCGCGATGATGTTCAGCGCCGGCATGGGCATCGGGCTGATGTTCTACGGGGTGGGCGAGCCGCTCACCCACTACCTGAACCCGCCCCCGGCCTCGGGCGCGGCGCCCGGCACCGGCGACGCCGCCCGCGCCGCCCTCGACTACTCCTTCTTCCACTGGACCCTCACCCCCTGGGCGATCTACGGCATCGCCGGCCTCGCCCTCGCCTACGCGACCTTCCGCAAGGGCCGCGGCAACCGCCTCAGCTCCGCCTTCGTCCCCCTCATGGGCGAGGAGCGCGCCAACGGCTGGCAGGGCAAGGCCATCGACCTGCTCGCCGTCTTCGCGACCGTCTTCGGCACCGCGACCAGCCTCGGCCTCGGCGCCCTCCAGGTGGCCAAGGGGCTCAACATCACGACGGGGATCGAGGACTCGACCACGGTCGAGCTGATCATCATCGGATCCCTGTCGGCGGCCTTCGTGCTCTCCGCATTCTCCGGGCTGCACAAGGGCGTCAAATGGCTCAGCACGATCAACATCGTGCTCGCCGCGGCCCTGATGACCTTCGTCTTCCTCCTCGGCCCGACGGTCTACATCCTCGACGTGATCCCGGCGAGCATCGGCGGCTACCTGCACGAACTGCTCCCGATGGCCACCCGCACCGGCGCCTTCACCGACAGCGAGTGGCTCGGCGCGTGGACGATCTTCTACTGGGCGTGGTGGCTCTCCTGGGCGCCCTTCGTCGGCACCTTCATCGCCCGCATCTCGCGCGGCCGCACCATCCGCGAGTTCCTCGTCGGCGTGCTCCTGGTGCCCAGCGGCGCCACCGTCGTCTGGTTCTGCGTCATGGGTGGCACCGCGATCCGCCTCGACTCCACCGGTGTCGCCGACATGGCCGCCAAGGCCGAGGAGGGCACCGAGGCCACGCTCTTCGCGATGCTCGATGCCCTCCCGCTCGGCACGGTCACCTCGTGGATCGCGATGCTCCTGGTGATGACGTACTTCGTCACCAGCGCCGACTCCGCCTCCCTCGTCATGGGCTCCCTCACCAGCCGCGGCTCCCTGCACCCGCCGACCTGGCTCGTGGTCACCTGGGGCGTGCTGATGGCCTCCGTGGCCGCCGTGCTCCTCGTCGCGGGCGGCCTGAAATCCCTCCAGACGGCCACCATCCTGGTCGCGCTGCCCTTCGTGGTGGTGATGCTGCTCCTGTGCTGGGCCCTGGTGAAGGAGCTGCGGGAGGACCCGGGCGCGGGCCCCGTCCGCCATCACCCCCTGCACGGAATGCGGGACGCGGTCAAGGCCATGGTCGGCGACGCCATCACCGAACAGGGCCCGGCCCGCCACCCCCGCCTGCGCCGCGTGGCGGAGTCGAGGAGCCGCGACCGCGAGGACGGCACCGGCGGCGGAAGCGGCGGCGGCACAGGTGGCGGAACCGGCGGCGGAAGCGGCGGCGGCACGGGTGGCGGAACCGGCGGCGGGTCCACCCCGGAAGGGTGATCCCCGCGGGCCCGGGGCGGCTGGGTAGGGTTGCGCGGTGACCACCACCGATGACTACGCCACCTACATCGCGAGCCTGCCCCGGGTGCTGGCCGGCGCGGCCGCCCTCTTCCGGGACGCCGAGGGCCGGGTGCTCCTCGTCGAGCCCAACTACCGGGAGGGCTGGGCCCTGCCGGGCGGCACCATCGAGTCGGACACGGGGGAGTCCCCGCGTACGGCCGCCCGCCGGGAGAGCGCCGAGGAGATCGGCATCGACGTACCGCTCGGCCGGCTGCTCGCCGTCGACTGGTCGACCGCCCCGGGCCGGCCCCCGCTCGTCGCGTACCTCTACGACGGCGGCGTGCTCGACGCCGCACAGCTCGCCTCCATCAAGCTCCAGGAGGAGGAGCTGCTCTCGTGGCGGCTCGTGGATCCGGCCGAGCTGACGGACCATCTGCTCGGCTCCCTGGGCCTGCGCACCCAGGAGGCGTACCGCGTGCTGCGGTCCGGCGAGGGCACCGTGGAGCTGGAGAACGGCCGCGGGCCGCAGGCCTCGTAGCCCCTTCCGCTCGTTATTCCGTGCCTACACCGAGCAGGACAGAATTCAGCAGATGATCACGATGTACGCCTGGCCCAGCACCGCCGACGGGCCCGACGCCCTGCCCATGGTCCACTTCACCACCGACCAGCAGGAGAGCGGCGAGGTCACCCCCGAGGGGGTGCCGGTCTGGATGTTCGACACCGCGATCCGCGACGGCGGCTGGGCGCAGTTCACCGACTTCGAGGCCTGGTCCGTACCGGCCGAGGGCTGGCAGGCCTTCTACCGCCGCGAGGACGACGTCCTCGCCGTCACCGGCCCCGGCGCCTGCGAGGGCTGGTACCAGGGCGGCCTCGGCGCCGACGCCGACTGGGTCGGCGCGGCCGCCGCGCAGCAGAGCGTGGTCCTGCTCGCGGCCCCCGTCCAGCACCCGTCCCTGTACGCCTACGCGGTCGAGGCCGGCGCGGCCTTCGCGCTGCTCGTCCCGCTGGTGGTCGTCTAGCCGTGAGTTCCCTCCCCTTGCCCGCGGACCCGACGGTGCTCCACCCGGTTCCCGGGCAGCCGCGCGTGGTCCTGCTGAAGCCGCTGGTGACCTCACCGCTGATCGAGGTGGGGGAGTACTCCTACTACGACGACCCGGACGACCCCACCGCCTTCGAGACCCGCAACGTGCTCTACCACTACGGGCCGGAGAAGCTGGTCATCGGGAAGTTCTGCGCACTGGGCACCGGGGTCCGCTTCCTCATGAACGGCGCCAACCACCGGATGGACGACCCCTCCACCTTCCCGTTCCCCATCATGGGCGGGTCCTGGGCCGAGCACTTCGACCTGCTCGCCGGCCTGCCCGGCCGGGGCGACACCGTCGTTGGCAACGACGTCTGGTTCGGCTACGACGCGATGGTCATGCCCGGGGTACGCATCGGGCACGGCGCGATCATCGCCGCCGGGGCCGTGGTCGTGGACGACGTCCCCGACTACGGGATCGTCGGCGGCAACCCGGCCACCCTCATCCGCACCCGCCACACCGACGAGGAGATCGCCCGCCTGCTCGCCCTGGCCTGGTGGGACTGGCCCGTGGAACACCTCACCCGGCACGTCCGTACCGTCATGTCCGGCACGGTCGCGGACCTGGAGGCCGTCGCACCGGGGGCCCGGTCCGATCGGCAAGACACCCCTTAGAGCTGCTCGGCCCCGGACTCGAAGGCCAGCAGGCGCACCTTGCGGTCGATGCCGCCGCCGTAGCCGGTCATGGAGCCGGAGGCCCCGATGACGCGGTGGCACGGCACGATGATGCCGACCGGGTTCTTCCCGTTGGCCAGGCCGACCGCGCGCGAGGCGTTCGGCTTGCCGAGCTTGGCGGCCAGCTCCCCGTAGGACCAGGTCTGCCCGTAGGGGATCCGTACGAGCTGCTCCCACACGCTGCGCTGGAACTCGGTGCCCTCCAGCCGGACCGGCAGGTTGAAGTCGGTGAGCTCCCCGGCGAAGTACGCGGTCAGCTGCCGCATCACCTCGGGGAAGGGCGCCTCACCGGCCGCGACGCGCTCCCCGAAGGCCTCCTCGGCCGGGCGGTGGCGCTGCCCGGTCATGTAGAGGCCGCAGAGGACCCCGTCGGCGGCGACGAGGGTGAGCGGCCCGTAGGGGCTGTCCACGACGGTGTGCTGCTTGGTACTGCTGCTCATGATGCTCGTACTCCTCGGAAGTCGGTGGGGTCGGGGTCGGGACCGGGGTCGGGGTCAGGCCGGCAGGACGTTGATGGCGTGGTCCTCCGTGGCCCACAGGTACTGCACGGCGTACGCGCGCCAGGGCCGCCAGCGCGCCGCGCGGGCCGTGAGCGCCGCGGGCGTGGAGGGCAGCCCGAGCCCCTTCGCCGCCCGCCGGATCCCCAGGTCGGCCGGGATGAAGGCGTCCGGATCGCCCAGGGCCCGCATCGCGATGATCTCGGTGGTCCACGGCCCGAACCCGGGCAGCGCCCCCAGTCGTGCGCGGGCCGCCTCCCAGTCGCTGTCGATCCCGAGCGGGAGCGAGCCGTCGGCCAGGGCCGAGACGAGCGTGGTGAAGGTGGTGCGCCGGCTGCGCGGCAGGGCGAGGGACTCCGGGTCCATCCCGGCCAGGGCCTGCGAGGTGGGGAACAGGTGCGTCAGCCCGCCCTCGGGGTCGGGATCGGCCACCGGCTCGCCGAGGGCGCGCACCAGGCGGGCCGCGTGCGTACGGGCCGCCGCGGTCGACACCTGCTGGCCGAGGACCGCCCGTACGGCGAACTCCTCCGCGTCGACGGTACGCGGCACCCGGCGGCCGGGAGCCTTGGCCACGAGCGGGGCCAGCAGCGGGTCGGCGCTCAGCTGTTCGTCCACGGCCTCGGGGTCCGCGTCGAGGTCCAGGAGCCGGCGGCAGCGGCTGATGGCGATGGTCAGGTCCCGCAGGTCGGTGAGGGCGAGGCGGCAGCCGATGTGGTCGGGCCGCGGGGTGAGGGAGACGACGCCGGTGCCGTACGGCAGCCGCAGCGTGCGGCGGTAGGCGCCCGCCCGCCACTCCTCGATCCCGGGGACGGCGGTCGCGGCGAGGTGGCCGAAGAGGTTGTCGGGGGTGAGCGGGGCGCGGAAGGGCAGCCGCAGGCTGATGGTGCCGGGCACCTGGGCGGCTCCGGCTGCGGCGCCGGCTTCCGGGGCGGCCCCCCGGCGCGCCGCCCGCGCCCGGAGCTCGCTCGGGGCCAGGGCGAAGACCTCGCGGACGGTGTCGTTGAAGGTCCTGATGGAGGAGAACCCGGCGGCGAAGGCGATGTCGCCCATCGGGAGCCCGGAGGTCTCGATCAGCAGCCGTGCGGTCTGCGCGCGCTGGGCCCTGGCCAGGGCGAGGGGCCCGGCGCCGAGCTCGGCGTTCAGCTGGCGCTCCACCTGCCGGGAGGAGTACCCCAGCCGCGTGGCGAGCCCGGTGACGCCCTCGCGGTCGACCACGCCGTCCTGGATGAGGCGCATGGCGCGTGCGACGGCGTCGGCTCGGGCGTTCCACTCGGGGGAGCCGGGCGAGGTGTCGGGCCGGCACCGCTTGCAGGCCCGGTACCCGCCCTGCTGGCAGGCGGCGGCGCTGGGCAGGAAGGTCATGTTCTCGACCTTGGGCGGTACGGCGGGGCAGCTGGGGCGGCAGTAGATCCCGGTGGTCCTGACGGCGGTGAAGAACCATCCGTCGAACCGCGCGTCCTTCGACTGGACGGCCCGCACGCAACGCTCCGTATCGGTGTACATGGCTCCCATCCTCCCGGGCGACCGCCCCCTGGGCTGGCGGTTTTCCGACACCAAGCCTATGCGGGCTTCGCCTCCGGCCCGGGTGCTGTTTCCCCCTCCGGGTGCCCGCGGGGGTGGGCGCCCGGCTGCGCGTGCGCCGCTCCCGCGGGCGGAGGGCCCCCGCATGCGGAAGGGCCCCCGGTTGCCTGGTGGCGGCCGGGGGCCCTTGCGTGCGTGCGGCGGAGGCTACGGGGCCTGGGTGGCCCTCGCCTCGCGGCGGTTGTGGCGGAACGTGTTCGCGCGACGGGTCGTCGCGAACAGCGGGATGGTCGCCGCCAGAGCGATCTGCAGCGCGCAGCCGGTCTGGAGCAGCAGCCCGCCGCCCGGCGCGTCGAACGCCCACGCGGCCAGCAGACCCATCGCCGCGACGATCCAGCTCAGCATCGCCACCGCGAGGACACCCCGAGGCTTGGGGTACTCGACCCGGCTCACCATCAGCCAGGCCACGCCGACGATCGCCAGCAGGGTCGGGATGAACGGCAGCTCCAGCAGCACGATCGAGACGACCGTCAGCGCACCGAAGGGGCTCGGCATGCCCTGGAACATGCCGTCCTTCATCGCCACGCAGCTGAATCTCGCGAGGCGCAGGACGACCGCCAGCAGGACCACGATCGCCGCCAGTGCCGACATCTTCTGCACGGCGTCGTCGGCGACCATGCCGTAGACGAGCACGAAGTACGCCGGAGCCAGGCCGAAGCTGATCAGGTCGGACAGGTTGTCCAGCTCCGCGCCCATCGGCGAGCTGCGCAGCTTGCGGGCCACGATGCCGTCGAAGAGGTCGAAGACCGCGGCGAGCAGCATCAGTATCACGGCGGTGGCCGCGCTGCTGCGGGCCATGCCCGACTCGCCGCTGCCGGTGAGGTGCGGGATGAGGATCCCGGTGGTGGTGAAGTACACCGCCATGAATCCGCACGTCGCGTTGCCGAGGGTGAGGGTGTCCGCTATCGACAGCCGCAGTGACAGCGGCATGTCGTCCTCGGTGGACTCCTCCTCGGCCGCCTCCGGCACCCAGCCGGTCGCCGGCGTCGCCGGGGTTTCAGGTTCAGTCACGGTCAATTCGGGTCACCCCCGCGGTGGTGGCCTGTCCGACCTCGACCGCGACCTCGACGCCCTCGGGGAGGTAGATGTCGACGCGGGAGCCGAAGCGGATCAGACCGATGCGTTCGCCCTGCTCCACCTTGGTACCGGCCGGCAGGTACGGGACGATGCGACGGGCGACGGCGCCGGCGATCTGCACCATCTCGATGTCGCCGAGTTCGGTGTCGAAGTGCCAGACGACGCGCTCGTTGTTCTCGCTCTCCTTGTTGAACGCCGGAACGAATCCACCGGGGACGTGCTCCACGGACGTCACCGTGCCCGCGAGGGGCGCGCGGTTGACGTGGACGTTCAGGGGGCTCATGAAGATCGCGACGCGGGTGCGCCCGTCCTTCCACGGCATGATGCTCTGCACCACACCGTCGGCGGGCGAGATGACCCTGCCCTGCGTGATCTCACGCTCGGGGTCGCGGAAGAACCACAGCATGCCCGCCGCGAGCGCGGTGGTGGGCACGGCCACGGCCGCCCAGCGTCCGGACTTGCGGGCCCGGACGAGGCTGACGGCGGCGGTGGCGACGGTCGGCAGAAGCCACGGCGATGCTCCGCGCGCGAGGCGTCCACCGAGGAGGCCGACGCGAGGTGCAGAGGTTTGGCTGTGGGGCATGGATGACCTTCGTAGCGGGTGATGCCGCGCCGCAAACGGGGGGACGGGACGGCGGCTTTACTGGAATGCTATCGGTTGCGCGCAACAACTGGGCAAGCCAGAAGCCGAGTCGATGGCCGTGAGCCAGTGACTGCTAGTGACCCTTTCGCGGGAAACCACTGGATGATTTACCCCAAAAGGGACTTTCAGCCCTGGAGCCGGTACTCCTCGAGCAGGCGTCGCCCGATGATCATTTTCTGGATCTCGGCGGTACCTTCACCGATGAGCAGCATGGGCGCCTCGCGGTAGAGGCGCTCGATCTCGTACTCCTTCGAGAAGCCGTAGCCACCGTGGATACGGAACGCGTCCTCCACCACCTCCTTGCAGTACTCGGAGGCGAGGTACTTCGCCATCCCTGCTTCGAGGTCGTTTCGTTCCCCGGAGTCCTTTTTGCGTGCTGCATTGACCATCATCGCATGGGCAGCTTCGACCTTGGTAGCCATCTCGGCCAGCTTGAACTGGATCGCCTGGTGCTCGGCGATGGCCTTGCCGAAAGTATGACGTTGCTGGGCATACGAGACACCCAGCTCGAACGCACGCTGTGCGACGCCGCAGCCACGGGCCGCCACGTTGACGCGGCCGACCTCGACCCCGTCCATCATTTGGTAAAACCCTCGGCCGGTCTCCCCGCCGAGGACCCGATTGGCCGGAATGCGCAGTCCGTCCATGATGAGCTCGGTCGTGTCGACGCCCTTGTAGCCCATCTTGTCGATCTTGCCCGGGATGGTCAGGCCGGGCCGGACCTCACCGAAGCCGGCCTCCTTCTCCACGAGGAAGGTCGTCATCGACTTGTGGGGCGCGGTGCCCTCCGGGTGTCCTTCGTCACTGCGCACCAGAACGGCCACCAGCGTGGACGTGCCGCCGTTCGTCAGCCACATCTTCTGGCCGTTCAGGACGTACTCGTCGCCGTCCTTCACCGCCTTCGAGGTGATGGCCGACACATCGGAGCCGAGCCCCGGCTCGGACATCGAGAACGCGCCGCGCACCTCGCCCAGCGCCATCCGCGGAAGGAAGTGCTCCCGCTGCTCCTGCGTCCCGTGCTGCTTGAGCATGTACGCCACGATGAAGTGCGTGTTGATGATGCCCGAGACGGACATCCAGCCGCGCGCGATCTCCTCGACGCACAGCGCGTAGGTGAGCAGCGACTCACCCAGGCCGCCGTACTCCTCCGGGATCATCAGGCCGAAGAGGCCGAGTTCCTTGAGGCCGTCGACGATCGCTTGCGGGTATTCGTCCCGGTGCTCCAGCTCGGTCGCGACCGGGATGATCTCCTTGTCTACGAACTCCCGGACGGTCTTGAGGATGTCCCTCTGGTCGTCCGTCAGGCCGGCGGTCTGGGCAAGTCGGCTCATGGTTCTACTTCCCCTGTTCCTTCAGCGTGGGGCGGCCGGGCTGCTCGCCGCCGCGCTCCTTGATGTACGTCTCGGTCGGCACCATCACCTTGCGCCGGAAGACGCAGACGAGGGTGCCGTCCTGCTTGTAGCCCTTGGTCTCCACGTAGACGATGCCGCGGTCGTTCTTCGACTTCGACGGGGTCTTGTCGAGGACCGTGGTCTCGCCGTAGATCGTGTCGCCGTGGAAGGTCGGCGCCACGTGCCGCAGCGACTCGATCTCCAGGTTGGCGATGGCCTTGCCGGAGACGTCCGGCACCGACATGCCCAGCAACAGGGAGTAGATGTAGTTGCCCACGACGACGTTCTTGCCGAAGTCGGTGGTGTTCTCCGCGTAGTTGCTGTCCATGTGGAGCGGGTGGTGGTTCATGGTCAGCAGGCAGAAGAGGTGGTCGTCGTACTCGGTGACCGTCTTTCCGGGCCAGTGCTTGTAGACGTCGCCGGGGGTGAACTCTTCGTAGGTGCGGCCAAACTGCATGGTGACCCCTCCGGGGTGCTCGCCCGGGCCCTGCGGGCCCGGGACGGGGGATGGGTGCGCCCGACGCTGCGGGATCGCCTCAGGCGGACGGGGCCTCGAACTTCGAGGTCCGGCGCATGCCCGCCGCGCGGCCCTTGCCGGAGATGACCAGCGCCATCTTGCGGCTGGCCTCGTCGATCATCTCGTCGCCGAGCATCGCCGAGCCCTTCTTGCCGCCCGCCTCGGAGGTGCACCAGTCGTACGCGTCGAGGATCAGCTCGGCGTGGTCGTAGTCCTCCTGCGAGGGGGAGAAGACCTCGTTGGCCGCGTCGACCTGGCCGGGGTGCAGCACCCACTTGCCGTCGAAGCCCAGGGCCGCCGCGCGCCCGGCGACCTCGCGGTAGCCGTCGACGTTCTTGATCTGGAGGAAGGGGCCGTCGATCGCCTGGAGGTCGTGCATGCGGGCCGCCATCAGGATCCGCATCAGGATGTAGTGGTAGGCGTCCGCGCCGTAGCCGGGCGGCTGCATGCCCACGACCAGGGACTTCATGTTGATGGAGGCCATGAAGTCGGCCGGCCCGAAGATGATGGTCTCCAGCCGCGGCGAGGCGCCGGCGATCGCGTCGACGTTCACCAGGCCCTTGGCGTTCTCGATCTGCGCCTCGATGCCGATCTTGCCGACCTCGAAGCCCATCGTCTTCTCGATCTGCGTCAGGAGGAGGTCGAGGGCCACGACCTGCTGGGCGTCCTGGACCTTCGGCAGCATGATGCAGTCGAGGTTCTGGCCGGCGCCCTCGACGACCGTGATCACGTCGCGGTACGTCCAGTGCGTGGTCCAGTCGTTGACGCGCACCACGCGGGTCTTGCCGGTCCAGTCGCCCTGGTTCAGCGCGTCCACGATCGTGTGGCGGGCGCCTTCCTTGGCGAGCGGGGCGCAGGCGTCCTCCAGGTCCAGGAAGACCTGGTCGGCCGGCAGGCCCTGGGCCTTCTCCAGGAACCGGGGGTTGGAACCCGGCACCGCGAGGCAGGAGCGGCGCGGCCGCAGCCGGTCGACCGGGGAAGGGGGCGTGGTCATGCGGGGACCTCCGTGCTTGCAAGGGTGTCAAGGCTGTCAGGGTTGATGATCTCGTCGGTGTCGCCGAGCGGGTGCAGCTTGTTGGCCCGGCGGATCTCGTCGACGATTTTGCCGATGATCTCCGTGATGCCGAAGTCCTTCGGGGTGAAGACCGCCGCCACCCCGGCCTCCTTGAGCGCCACGGCGTCGGCATTCGGAATGATGCCTCCGAGGACCACGGGGATGTCACCCGCCCCCGCCGCGCGCAGGCGTTCCAGCACGTCCGGGACGAGCGCGCTGTGCGAACCGGACAGGATGGACAGTCCCACGCAGTGCACGTCCTCGGCCAGCGCCGCCGAGGAGATCTCCTCGGGGGTCAGCCGGATGCCCTGGTAGACCACCTCGAAACCGGCGTCGCGGGCCCGTACGGCGATCTGCTCGGCGCCGTTGGAGTGCCCGTCCAGGCCGGGCTTGCCGACCAGCAGGCGCAGCCGGCCGGAGCCCAGCTCGTCGGCCGTACGGGAGACTTTCGCGCGGACGAGGGCCATGGGGGTCCCCTCCTCGGCGGTCACGGCCACCGGGGCCGAGGAGACCCCGGTCGGAGCCCGGAACTCCCCGAACACCTCGCGCAGGGCGCTCGACCACTCGCCGGTGGTGACACCGGCGCGGGCGCACTCCAGGGTGGCCTCCATCAGGTTCTCGTCCCCGGCGGCGGCCTCCTTCAGCCGGTCCAGGGCCTGCATGACGCTGGGGAAGACGAACGGGTCGCCGCCGCCCTGCCGGTCCGAGGACTCCTGGCGCTCGGCCTTCCAGCGGCCGATGCGCTCGACGGTCTGGGCCTCCAGTGCCCCGTCCACCGTCATGATGGCGCCGTCCAGGTCCGCGGTGAGCGGGTTCTCCTCGGTCTGCTGGAAGCAGTTGACGCCGACGATCTTGTCCTGGCCGTCCTCGATCCGGGCCCGCCGCGCGGCGTGCGAGGAGACCAGCTCGCCCTTGAGGTAGCCGGACTCGACGGCCGCCATCGCGCCGCCCATGTCCTGGATCCGGTCGATCTCGGCCAGGCACTCGGCCACCAGGGATTCGACCTTGGCCTCGATCACGTGCGAGCCGGCGAAGATGTCCTCGTACTCCAGCAGGTCGCTCTCGTGGGCCAGGACCTGCTGGATGCGCAGCGACCACTGCTGGTCCCAGGGCCGGGGCAGGCCCAGCGCCTCGTTCCAGGCCGGCAGCTGCACGGCGCGGGCGCGGGCGTCCTTGGAGAGCGTCACCGCGAGCATTTCCAGCACGATCCGCTGGACGTTGTTCTCGGGCTGCGCCTCGGTCAGGCCCAGGGAGTTGACCTGGACCCCGTACCGGAAGCGGCGCTGCTTCTCGTTCTCGATGCCGTAGCGCTCGCGGGTGACCTTGTCCCAGATGCGGCCGAAGGCGCGCATCTTGCACATCTCCTCGATGAAGCGGACGCCCGCGTTCACGAAGAAGGAGATCCGGGCGACGACCTCGCCGAACCGTTCCTCCGGGACCTGGCCCGAGTCGCGCACCGAGTCCAGGACCGCGATGGCCGTGGACATCGCGTACGAGATCTCCTGGACGGGCGTGGCTCCGGCCTCCTGCAGGTGGTAGCTGCAGATGTTGATCGGGTTCCACTTCGGGATGTGGTTGACCGTGTACGCGATCATGTCCGTCGTGAGGCGGAGCGAGGGCCCGGGCGGGAAGACGTGCGTCCCGCGCGAGAGGTACTCCTTGACGATGTCGTTCTGAGTGGTGCCCTGGAGCAGGGCGATGTCCGCGCCCTGCTCCTCGGCGGCCACCTGGTAGAGCGCCAGCAGCCACATGGCGGTGGCGTTGATCGTCATCGAGGTGTTCATCTGCTCCAGGGGGATGTCCTGGAACAGCCGCCGCATGTCGCCCAGGTGGGAGACCGGGACCCCGACCCGGCCGACCTCGCCGCGGGCGAGGATGTGGTCGGGGTCGTAGCCGGTCTGCGTCGGCAGGTCGAACGCGACCGACAGGCCGGTCTGGCCCTTGGCGAGGTTGCGGCGGTACAGCTCGTTGGACGCCTCGGCCGTGGAGTGGCCGGCGTACGTCCGCATGAGCCACGGACGGTCCTTCTGGCGCTCTGTCATCTCAGGCTGTCCCTTTGGCCTTTGAGGGGTCTCAGATGTTGCGGAAGCGGTTGATGGCGTCGAGGTGCGTGGCGCGCATCTCGTGGTCCCGCACGCCGAGGCCTTCCTCGGGGGACAGGCAGAGCACGCCGACCTTGCCCTGGTGGAGGTTGCGGTGGACGTCGTAGGCGGCCTGGCCGGTCTCCTCCAGGGAGTAGACCCGCGAGAGGGTGGGGTGGATCTTGCCCTTCGAGATCAGGCGGTTGGCCTCCCAGGCCTCGCGGTAGTTCGCGAAGTGCGAGCCGATGATCTTCTTCAGGGACATCCACAGGTAGCGGTTGTCGTACTCGTGCATGTAGCCCGAGGTCGAGGCGCAGGTGGTGATGGTGCCGCCCTTGCGGGTGACGTAGACGCTCGCGCCGAAGGTCTCGCGGCCCGGGTGCTCGAAGACGATGTCGATGTCCTCGCCGCCGGTGAGCTCGCGGATGCGCTTGCCGAAGCGCTTCCACTCCTTCGGGTCCTGGGTGTGCTCGTCCTTCCAGAACTTGTAGCCCTCGGCGTTGCGGTCGATGACCGCGGTGGCGCCCATGGCCCGGCAGATGTCGGCCTTCTCCGGGGAGGAGACCACGCAGATCGGGTTGGCGCCGCCGGCCAGCGCGAACTGGGTGGCGTACGAGCCGAGCCCGCCGCTGGCGCCCCAGATCAGGACGTTGTCGCCCTGCTTCATGCCGGCGCCGTTGCGGGAGACCAGCTGGCGGTACGCGGTGGAGTTGACCAGGCCGGGGGAGGCGGCCTCCTCCCAGCTGAGGTGGTCGGGCTTGGGCATCAGCTGGTTCGACTTGACCAGGGCGATCTCCGCCAGGCCGCCGAAGTTGGTCTCGAAGCCCCAGATGCGCTGCTCGGGGTCGAGCATCGTGTCGTTGTGGCCGTCCGAGGACTCCAGCTCGACCGACAGGCAGTGCGCGACAACCTCGTCGCCGGGCTTCCAGGCGTTGACGCCGGGACCGGTGCGCAGGACGACGCCCGCGAGGTCCGAGCCGATGATGTGGTACGGCAGGTCGTGGCGCTTGGTGAGCTCCGAGAGGCGCCCGTAGCGCTCCAGGAAGCTGAAGGTGGAGACCGGCTCGAAGATCGAGGTCCACACGGAGTTGTAGTTGACCGAGGACGCCATGACGGCGACCAGGGCCTCGCCCGGGCCCAGCTCGGGGAGCGGGACCTCGTCGAGGTGCAGGGACTTGCGGGGGTCCTTCTCACGGGTGGTGAGCCCGGCGAACATCTCCGCCTCGTCCTTGTGCACGGTGATCGCGCGGTACGAGTCGGGGAGCGGCAGGGCCGCGAAGTCGGCGGCCGTCGCGGCCTGCGACTGGATCGCGTCCAGAATGTCCTTCACGGTGATGCCTCCGGCCGTGCGCTGATGAGGGTGCGCTGAGGTAAACGGGGTGCGTTGAGCGGTAGAGCGATGTGTGAGGGGCGCCGTCGATTCGGCTGGGGTGGAGCTGCGCGTTGCCTGTGGTGGGGCGGTGCGGGGGGCCTGGTGACGCAGGCATCCGGGGCGCGTTCCGTGCCGAGTGGGCGGGATCGCGGGGACATCCGGACGAGATTCAACGTATGGCACCCCGTGTCACTCAGCAAGGCACCGCGTGCCAAAACTTTCTCTCATTTGCCGATTGACCTGCACGGATGAGCGATGATCGATCAGAGTTACCCGCGAGTAGGGGCAACTCGGACAAACGAAAGCGGCCGCCCCCGGAACGGGAGCGGCCGCTGTGACGTGTGTCGCCTACTTGTTTCTGAGCGCCTCTTCGATGGTCCGCATGACCTCGTCCAGCGGAGCGTCCGTACGGGCCACCGCCACCAGTACCTCGCCCTGCGTACGCACCGTGGCCGGCGGGGCGACGGGTTCCGGCGACGAGGGCGCCGAGCTCAGCGTGCGCCCCGCGCCGATCCCCGAACCGAAGGTCTTGCGCACGATCGAGAAGGCGTGGTCGAGCTGCGCCTCCACGTCGCCCTGCCCGCCCGCCCGCAGCCAGCGCCGCAGCACGTGGTTGTGGGCCGTGACCACCGCCGAGGCGGCGACCTCCGCCAGCAGCGGGTCGTCGTTGCCGTCGTGGTGGTCGGTCTCGTCGAAATGGGCCAGCAGGTAGCGGGTGAAGAGCCGCTCGTAACGGGCGACCGAGGCGATCTCCCGCTCCCGCAGCGCCGGCACCTCGCGGGTCAGCCGGTAGCGCTCCACCGACACCGCCGGCGAGGCGGCGTACATCTTCATGACTTCCTTGATCCCCCGGCACACCGTGTCGAGCGGGTGCTCGTGCGCCGGGGCCACGTCGAGGACGGCCTCGGCGCGGGTCAGGGTGTCGTCGTGGTCCGGGAAGATCGCCTCTTCCTTGGACCGGAAGTGCCGGAAGAAGGTCCGGCGCGCGACCCCGGCCACCGAGGCGATCTCGTCGACCGTGGTGGCCTCGTACCCCTTGTTCGCGAAGAGCTCCATGGCGGCCGCCGCGAGCTCGCGGCGCATCTTGAGCCGCTGCGCGGCCGCCTTGGTACCGGCCGGGGTCTCCGGGGCGTCGGAGACCGCCGAGGCGCGGGGTGAGGTCTTGGCGGGCTGGGACATAGAGCGAAAGTACTTCATTCGCGCGGGAGAGCGCTCCCGAGGGGGGCGGGACGGGGATGGATGCGGGGGAGGGCCGGCACTGGGCACACAGTGCTCCTCGGGAGGGTGTGTCCGCCGTGAGGGTCCGGCGGACCCGAGCAGCCCTCCCCACGCATCCTGCTCTTGGGGCTCCTGCGCCTGCCGCGGATTACCGGCGGGGGGCGTACTCACGGAATCCGCGGCCGGTCTTCCGGCCCAGGCAGCCCGCCGCGACCAGGTGCTCCAGCAGCGGGGACGGGGCCAGGCCCGGGTCGCGGAACTCCTTGTGCAGGACCTTCTCGATGGCCAGCGACACGTCCAGGCCGACCACGTCGAGGAGCTCGAAGGGGCCCATCGGGTAGCCGCCGCCCAGCTTCATCGCCGCGTCGATGTCGTCGATTCCGGCGTAGTGCTGCTCGACCATCTTGATCGCGTTGTTGAGGTACGGGAACAGCAGCGCGTTCACGATGAAGCCCGCCCGGTCCCCGCAGTCCACCGCGTGCTTGCGGACCTGACCGCAGATGCCGCGGACCGTGGCGTGCACGTCGTCGGCGGTCAGGACGGTCCGGACCACCTCGACCAGCTTCATCGCCGGGGCCGGGTTGAAGAAGTGCATGCCGATCACGTCCTCGGGACGCGAGGTCGCACGGGCGATCGCGATCACCGGGAGGGAGGAGGTCGTGGTGGCGAGCACCGCACCGGGCTTGCAGGCCTTGTCCAGCGCCCGGAACAGCTCCTGCTTCACCTCCAGGTCCTCGGCGACGGCCTCCACGGCCAGGTCCACGTCCGAGAACGCGTCCAGCGAGCCCGCCGCCGTGATCCGGCCCACGGTGGCGGCGGCGGCCTCCGCCGTCAGCCGGCCCCGGTCCACCGCCCGGCCCAGCGACTTTGCGATCGCGGCCTTCGCCGCGTCCGCCTTCTCCTGGCTGCGGGCCGCCAGCACCACGGGGAAACCGGCCTGTGCGAAGACCTGCGCGATGCCGCTCGCCATCGTGCCCGAACCGGCCACGCCGACCGAGTTCACCGGACGGCTCGCCCGGACCAGCTCCCCGTCCGGCGGGGTCTGCAGGTCACGGACGACGACCTGGCTGCCCGGGGCCTCGTACGTGTAGAACCCGCGCCCGGACTTCTGCCCGGTCAGGCCCGCCTCGGCGAGGTGGCCGAGGATCGGGGCGGGAGCGTGCAGCCGGTCGCCCGAGGCCGTGTACATGGCCTCCAGGACGGTACGGGCCGTGTCCACGCCGATCAGGTCGAGCAGCGCCAGCGGGCCCATCGGCAGACCGCAGCCCAGCTTCATCGCCGCGTCGATGTCCTCGCGGGAGGCGTACCGCGACTCGTACATGGCGGCGGCCTGGTTGAGGTAGCCGAACAGCAGGCCGTCGGCGACGAAGCCCGGGCGGTCGCCGACCGCGACGGGCTCCTTGCCGAGCTCGCGGGCCAGCGCGGTGACCGCCTCGACGGCCGGCGGGGCCGTCAGCACGCTGGAGACGACCTCGACCAGCTTCATCGCCGGGGCCGGGTTGAAGAAGTGCAGGCCGACCACGCGCTCCGGGCGCTGCGACTCGGCGGCCATCCGCGTCACCGACAGGGCGTTGGTGCCGGTCGCCAGGATCGCGGTGGGCCGGACGATCGCGTCGAGCTCGCGGAAGATCCGCTGCTTGAGCTCGTAGGACTCGGGGACCACCTCGATGACCAGGTCGGCGTCGGCGGCGGCGCCCAGCTCGGAAAAGGTGCGGAAGCGGGCGAGCACCGCCTCGCGCTCCTGCTCGGTGAGCTGCTCCTTGACGACGGAGCGGGCGGTGGCCGCCGCGAGGGCCGCGGTGGCCCGGCGGGCGGCGGCCTCGCTGACGTCGATGCCGATGACCTCGCGGCCGGCCCGGGCGAGGACCTCGGCGATGCCGGAGCCCATCGTGCCGAGACCGACGACGGCGATGGTCTGCAGGGCGGGGCGGACGGGCTGGGAGGAGGGGGAGGGCTGACCGGACGTGGACGGAAGGTCCATCGCGGGACTCCAGTGGAAGAGGGTGACGACTGAGGGGGCGCGCGGAGCACGGCGCGCGCGGAGGCCGTACGGGAATCCGTGCGGAAGGGCACGCTCGGGAGCACGCGGAAACCAGTGCGGAAGGCCGTGCGGAAAGCGTGCGGAGGAGCCCGGGGCTCCCGGATGACCGGGGATCGCGGCGCGGCCGGGGAACCCGGCGGAACCAGGGAACCCGGCAGCAAGGAGCCGGTGGGGCACAAGCGGCGGAGCCCTGTCCCGGGGTCACGCCGTGAGGTGGTGCGGAAGTCGTGCAGAACCGACTGGTACGAGGTGGCTGCGTCACCAGGCCGCCCTCGTACGTGTTGTAGGGACAGTAACCCGTCCCCAACTGGTCCGCCAGAGCGTGCAGATGTGACCTGTACCGCCCAAATGTACCGATCATCGATCATCGATCAACCGGCTGTTCGAAGGCCCGGCCCGATCGGCGGGACACCCCCTAAGGTGGCCGGGGTGAACGACGTGTTGGAACGCCTGCGGGCGGAAGCGGCGCAGGAGCCGGAGTACGAGGCGCGGTACGCGGCGCTGCTCGCGGCGGACGCGGACGGCCTGGCGGCCTCCCTGACCTCCGCGGGTCTGCCGCTGTGGGCCCGCGAGCTGGCCGCGTACCGGCTGGGGCTGGCCGGCGACCGGCGCGCCTTCGAGTCCCTGGTCCTGCTGCTCAACCACCGGGACCCGCCGCGCTGCGAGGCGGCCGCGCAAGCGCTGGCCGTCCTCGGGGACCCGCGTACCGCCCGCGCGGCGGCGGCGCTGGCCACCAACGAACTGCGCACGGCCTACGCCCTGCACCCGGTCCGGCTGCTGGCGGCGCTGCGCGCCCCGGAGTCCGCCCCCGCGCTGATCCGCACGCTGTCGAGGCTGCTCGCGCCGCACGACCCGTACTGGCGGGTGGCCCTGGCCTGTGTGGAGGGGCTGGGCGCGCTGGCGGACGAGCGGGCCCGGGAGGTCCTGACCCGGGCCCAGTCGCACCCCCGGCTGGCCGTGGCCGCGACGGCGGCCCTGCGGGGGCTGAGCGTCGGCTAGGCCCGCACCCCCGAGCCTCAGCCGGCGAAGCCGGTCTTGAAGCCGGTCCCGAAACCGGCCCGGGAGCCGGTCCGGAAACCGGACTCGTCCTCGGCGTCGGGCCCCGACCCGGGCCCGGTCCGCTCCGGCAGGACCGCGAAGGCCTCGATCTCCAGCAGCAGTTCGGGCCGGAACAGCGCCGCCACCTGGACCGCAGAGGAGGCCGGGAGGCGGTCCGGGGCGATCACCTCGTCGCGGGCCTCCCGTACCGCCGGGAGGTGGGCGATGTCCGTGACGAAGTACGTCAGCTTCACCACGTCCTCGAAGCCGGCCCCGGCCGCGGCCAGGCACAGCCGCAGGTTCTCGAACACCTGCCGGGCCTGGGCGGCCGGGTCGCCCTCCCCGACCAGCTCGCCCTTCTCGTCGAAGGCGCACTGCCCGGACACGGCGACGAACCGGCCCGTGCCCCAGACGACGTGGTGGTAGCCGGTGCCCGGGGCGACGCCCTCGGGCGCGGCGATGCGGGTGAGGTGGTTGTCCTGTGAGGTGGTCATGGGCACGATCTTGCCCGCCCCGCGTCAGCCCCGGAAGCCCAGCAGGCCGTGGAGCGCCGCGCCGCCCGCCGACGGCGGGACCGCGCGGGTCGCCGGGATCGGGGTGGGGGCGGGCTGTGCGGGGCAGACGGCGTCCGCGGCCTTGCCCGTCAGCAGGTACGAAGCCAGCTTCTCGTCGAGGCATTTGTTGCCGCTCAGGGCGATGCCGTGGTTGCCGCCGCCCTCCTCGACCACCAGCGCCGAGCCCGCGAGCTTGCGCCGCATGCTCACCGCGCCCTCGTACGGGGTCGCCGCGTCCTCGGTCGCCTGGAAGAGGAGCGCCTGCGGGAGCGCCGAGTTGGTGACGTCCGGTGCCTGGAGCGGCTCGCCCGGCCAGAAGGCGCACGGGGCGTTGTACCAGGCGTTGTTCCAGGTCATGAAGGGCGCCTTGGCGTGCGTGCGCCACATGTCGGCCCGCCACTGGTTCCAGTTCCTGGGCCAGGCCGAGTCCCGGCACTGCACGGCCGTGTACACGCTGTAGCTGTTGCCCGCCGAGGGCTCCACCGCGCCGAACTTCTCGTACGCCGAGACCAGCGGCTTCGGGTCGCCCTCCACCGCGTACGCGGCGAAGGCCGTCGCGAGGTGGGGCCAGTAGCCGTTGAAGTAGCCGCCCGGCATGAAGGTGTCCTCCAGCTCCGCCGGGCCCACCTTGCCGCCCGCCGGCGCCGTGCGCAGCGCGGTCCGCATCTCGTACCAGCGGGCCTCGACGGCGGCCGGGTCGGTGCCCAGGTGGTACGTGGCGTCGTACCGGGCCACCCAGGCCAGGAAGGCCTTGTGGCGGGAGTCGAAGGCCTGGTCCTGCGCGAGGTTGTCCTCGTACCAGACCCCGGCCGGGTCGACGACGGAGTCCAGGACCAGGCGGTGCACGCGGTCGGGGTGGAGCTTGGCGTACACCGCGCCCAGGTAGGTGCCGTAGGAGTAGCCGAAGTAGCTGAGCTTGTCCGCGCGCAGTGCGGTGCGCAGGACTTCGAGGTCGCGGGCCGCCGAGACGGTGTCGATGTACGGGAGGACGTCGGCGTGTTTGGTCTGGCAGGACTCGGCGAAGGACTTCACCCGCTCCAGGTTGGCCCGCTCGGTCTCCTCGTCCAGCGGTACGGAGTCCGGCCGTACGGGGGTGAAGTGGCCGGCGCCGCAGTCCAGGGCGGGCTCGCTCTTGCCGACGCCCCGGGGGTCGAAGCCGATCACGTCGAACTGGGCCGCGAGGTCCTTGGGCAGTGCGGAGGCGATGAAACCGGCCAGCGTGCGGCCGCTGCCGCCGGGCCCGCCGGGGTTGACCAGCAGCGGGCCCTGGGAGCGGGCGGCCGTGTGGGGGACCCGTGTCAGGGCCAGGGAGATCTGCCGGCCCGCCGGGTTCTCGTGGTCGAGGGGGACCTTGAGGGAGGCGCACTGGAGCGTCGGGTAGCGGGAGGTCGCGCAGTTGGACCACTTCAGGGCTTCGGTGGCCGGGGCGGCCGGAGCCACCGCTGCCGGGGCCGCGGCCGTGACCGGACTCGCCAGGGCGGCGGCCATGGTGGACACCGCGAGCAGGACGGCGGCGCGCCGCAGGGCGGGACCGGGCTTGCTCTTCTTCATCGGGCGCAGCATCGGGTGCAGCATGGGGCCTCCCAGCCGAGGGTTCTGGGCGGAATCGTCCCGGAACCTGCGCTCGGAAGGGGGGATTGGGGCCCCGATTGGCCCGATGTGATGACCCTTCAGTCGGTCGTACGGTCGTACGGGCGCTCAGAGCAGGCTGAGCTGGGTCGGCCCGGGCGCGGGCGCGGCGCCTTCCGGCCGCTCGGGTACGACGATCCGCCGGGCCGGTCGCGGGCCGCCGGGGCCTCCGGGGCCGATGCCGAATTCGGCGGCGAGCTCGTGGACTTGGCGGGTGATCATCCGCTGGTACCAGGTCGGCGCGTACGAGCCGCCCGCGTACATCCGCTCGTACCGCTCGACCAGGTGGGGGTGGTGCTCGCCCAGCCAGGCCGTGAACCACTCGCGGGCGCCGGGGCGCAGATGGAGTACCAGGGGTGTCACGGAGGTCGCGCCCGACTCGGCGACGGCCCGGACGGTGGCCCGCAGCTGCTCCGGGGAGTCCCCGAGGAAGGGGATCACCGGGGCCATCAGCACCCCGCACTCGATGCCGGCGTCGGTGAGGGTGCGGACGGCCTGCAGCCGGGCGGCGGGGGAGGGGGTGCCGGGTTCGACCGTGCGCCACAGGGCGGTGTCGGTGAAGCCGACGGAGACGGAGATCCCGACGTCGGCGACGGCCGCGGCCTGCTGGATGAGGGGGAGGTCGCGCAGGATCAGCGTGCCCTTGGTGAGGATAGAGAAGGGGTTGGCCCGCTCGCGCAGCGCCTCGATGATCCCGGGCATGAGCCGGTACCGGCCCTCCGCGCGCTGATAGCAGTCGACGTTGGTGCCCATCGCGATGTGCGCGCCGGTCCATCGGGGCGAGGCGAGTTCACGGCGCACGAGCTCGGGGGCGTTGGTCTTGACGACGATCTGGGAGTCGAAGCCGATACCGGTGTCGAGGTCGAGGTAGCCGTGCGTCTTGCGCGCGAAGCAGTACACGCAGGCGTGACTGCATCCCCGGTACGGGTTCACGGTCCACTCGAACGGCATGCGGGAGGCGCCGGGGACCCGGTTGAGGAGGGAGCGGGCGCGGATCTCGTGGAACGTGATCCCGCGGAACTCGGGGGTGTCGAAGGTGCGGGTGACGACGGCGTCCGCTCCGAAGAGCGCGGCGGGGCCGTCGGTGCCGGTGGGTCGGCGCCCGGGTGCCCCGCCCTTGGTCCGATCGGTCCGGCCGGACTCGTTGCTCAGATTGTCCCAGCGCATGGTGCGCCTCCCTCGGTAGCTCGCCCAGAGAATAGGACAAACGTTCCCATGATCGTGCGGGGGCGAAATCGCCTTGCCCGCCCCGCGCCGCTCGTGGAAGGTTCCGGCCATGAGTGTGATGCGCATGGTGGTGTGCCTGCCGGGAGCGGCCCGGGACGGGCTGCGGGAGGCGATCGGCGAGGTGATGGCCCCGTTCGAGCAGTGCCGCGGCGCGCACTGGCGGTTCGACAACTGGGACAGCTGGGCCATCAGGGGCGGCACCGACCGTGAAGGCTTCCGGGTCCTCCCCGGCCGCGCGGACGATCCGCGGCTCGTCGCCGAGGACCCGTTGTCCGACGGCACCGTGCGGTCGGCCGAGCCCGGCTGGTGCGCCGGAGGGCCCCGCGAGGCCCTGGACCTGGCGGCGATCCGCACCGACGCGGGCGAACTGGCCGGCGCGGCCTGGGACGCGTGGCACCGGCTGGCGCCGAGCCACCCGCCCTTCACGCCGTTCCTCCAGCCGTCGGGCGCGCCCTGGCCCGACCTCGACGCCTACCGGGCCGGGCGCCGGGCCCACGCGGCGGCCTGGGAGGCCTTCGCCGCGCAACCGCTGCTCGCCGCCCACGAGGACGCCGTACTGGACCTGATGGCCACCCGTCGCGGGTACTCGACGGACGGCCTCCTGGGCACGCTGCCCTACGGCGCCCCCGCCCTGTGCACCCGTGAGGAGTACGTGGCACGCCGGACCTCCGGCGCATGCCTCGTCAGGAACGTGCTGACGCTCGACGGCTGGTGGTGCGAGGCGGGGGACGATCCCGTCCACGCGGGCTGCGAGCCGCCGCCCGACTGCCCGCACCCCCGGCCGTTCCCGCAGGCGCCCGTCGCCCGGAACGCGGCCGACCGCTACCTGGAGGCGCTCCCCGGGGACACTCTCCTCGTCTGGCTCCGCGTCCACTACTGACCCGGATTTGGGCGCCCGCCCCGGAGGTGGTTGGCTTCGCGGTGACGAGCGAACACAACTGCTGGAGGAACGCCATGGCGCAGGTCGAGGCCACCACGGAACGCATCATCGGGGCGGACGCGGAGACCGTGTTCGACGCGCTGGCCGACTACACCGGGACCCGGGGCAAGGTGCTGCCCGAGCACTTCAGCGAGTACGAGGTGCGCGAGGGCGGCGACGGCGAGGGCACCCTCGTCCACTGGAAGCTCCAGGCCACGAGCAAGCGGGTCCGCGACTGCCTGCTGGAGGTCACCGAGCCCACCGACGGCCAGCTCGTGGAGAAGGACCGCAACTCCACCATGGTCACCACCTGGACCGTCACCCCGGCGGGCGAGGGCAAGTCCAAGGCCGTCGTCACCACCGTGTGGAACGGCGCGGGCGGCATCGGCGGCTTCTTCGAGCGCACCTTCGCGCCCAAGGGCCTCGCCCGCATCTACGACGCGCTCCTCGCCAACCTGGCCGCCGAAGTCAACGGCTGAGCAAGGTCGTTGCCGGTGAGCCCGGGGGGCCGGGCCTCACCGGATCGGGTGAAACGAGCCCGCCCGGGGCCGCGCCCGCGCCCCGGCGCGCCCCGGGCGTGGCCCCGGGGTCCGGCAGGGGCCGGAGGGCTAGGGTGGGGCCCTGAGCGCTACCGACCGCCAGGGGGCCCGATGAAGATCCTCATCTCCGCCGACATGGAAGGTGCCACCGGCGTCACCTGGCCCGCCGACGTGCTGCCCGGGACCCCCCAGTGGGAACGCTGCCGGACCCTGTTCACCTCCGACGTGAACGCCGCCGTCCTCGGGTTCTACGACGCCGGCGCCGACCGGGTCCTCGTCAACGAGGCCCACTCGACCATGCGCAACCTGCTGCTGGAGAAGCTCGACGCGCGCGTCGAGATGCTGACCGGCCGCCACAAGTCCCTCTCCATGGTGGAGGGCGTCCAGCACGGGGACGTCGACGGCATCGCCTTCGTCGGCTACCACACGGGCGCCGGCGCCGAGGGCGTGCTCGCCCACACCTACCTCGCCAACTCCATCACCGGAGTCTGGGTCAACGGGACCCGTGCCAGCGAGGGCGTGCTCAACGCGCACGTGGTCGCCGAGTACGGGGTCCCGGTCGTCCTCGTCACCGGAGACGACCTGACCTGCGCCGACGCCGCCGGATACGCCCCGGACGCGGTGACGGTCGCCGTCAAGGACCACGTCTCGCGTTACGCCGCCGTCTGCCGCACCCCGGCCCGCACGGCCGCCGACATCCGGGCCGCCGCCAAGGAGGCCGCGGCCCTCGCCGTCCGCCACGAACCGGTGCGCGGGGGGCCGTTCGCCGTGGAGGTGGAGTTCGACGCCGAGCACCTGGCGATGGCGGCCACGGTCGTGCCCGGGGTCGAGCGGGCGGGTGAGCGTAGGGTCGGATACACCAGCGGGACGATGTACGAGGGTATCCGGACCTTCAAGGCGGTCACCACGATCGTCTCGGCAGCGGTGGAGGAGCAGTATGGCTGACATGTCCGTGCCGGGCGGGAGCACCATGCCGGGCGGGAGCACCGTGCCGGGCGGGAGCACCGTGCCGGGCGCCCATGCCCCCGTCGGCGGCACCCCCATCGACCGGGTGGCCCTCGACGAGGCCGTCGAGTTCACCTCCGGCCTGATCCGCATCGACACCACCAACCGCGGCGGCGGCGACTGCAGGGAACGCCCGGCCGCCGAGTACGTCGCCGAGCGGCTGGCGGACATCGGCCTGGAGCCCGCGCTGCTGGAGCGCACCCCGGGCCGCACCAACGTGGTGGCCCGGATCGCGGGCACCGACCCCACCGCCCCCGCCCTCCTGGTCCACGGCCACCTCGACGTGGTCCCGGCCGAGGCCGCCGACTGGAGCGTGGACCCCTTCTCGGGCGAGATCCGGGACGGGGTGGTCTGGGGCCGCGGCGCCGTCGACATGAAGAACATGGACGCGATGGTGCTGGCCGTCGTACGGGCCTGGGCGCGGGCCGGAGTGAGGCCGCGGCGGGACGTCGTGATCGCCTACACCGCCGACGAGGAGGACAGCGCGGTCGACGGCTCGGGCTTCCTCGCCGACCACCACCCGGAGCTCTTCGAGGGCTGCACCGAGGGCATCAGCGAGTCCGGGGCCTTCACCGTGCACGCCGCGCCCGGACAGGCCCTCTACCCGATCGCCGCCGGCGAACGCGGCACCGCCTGGCTGAAGCTCACCGCCACGGGCACCGCCGGGCACGGCTCCAAGCCCAACCGGGCCAACGCGGTCAGCCGGCTCGCCGCCGCCGTCGCCCGCATCGGCGAGCACGACTGGCCGGTCCGTCTCACCGACACCGTCACCGCCTGCATCACCGAACTCGCCGCGCTCCAGGGGATGTCGGTGGACCCGCGGGCCCCCGGATTCCAGCTCGACCAGATCCTCAACAAGCTCGGCCCGGCCGGCGCCCTGGTCGAGGCCACCGTCCGCAACAGCGCCAACCCGACCATGCTCAGCGCCGGTTACAAGCTCAACGTCATCCCCGGCACCGCCACCGCCTACGTGGACGGCCGGACGCTGCCCGGGGGCGAGGCCGAGTTCATCGCCACCCTCGACGAGCTCACCGGCCCCGACGTGCACTGGGAGTTCCACCACCGGGAGGTGGCCCTCGAAGCCCCCGTGGACGGGCGGACGTACGGGATCCTGCGCGAGTCCGTCGAGGCCTTCGACCCCGAGGGTCACGTGGTGCCCTTCTGCATGGCGGGCGGCACCGACGCCAAGCAGTTCTCGCGGCTCGGCATCACCGGCTACGGCTTCTCCCCGCTCAAGCTGCCGCCCGGCTTCGACTACTGGTCGCTCTTCCACGGAGTGGACGAGCGGGTGCCCGTCGACGCCCTGCACTTCGGGGTCCGCGTCCTCGACCGAGCCCTGCGCGCCCTGTGACGCCCCCGCTGAAGACCCCGCGCGGCGACGGCACCGCGCCCTACGGCAGCTGGCCCTCGCCGATCGGCGCCGCGCTCGCCGCCTCCCTCGACGGGAGACCCGAGTACGTCGGCGCGATCGGCGCCGAGGTGTGGTGGACGGTGCCCCGGCCGGCCGAAGGCGGCCGTCGCGCCCTGGTCCGCCGGCCCGCGGACGGCGGGCCCGCCGTCTGCGCGCTGCCCGCGCCGTGGAACGTGCGCAGCCGGGTCACCGAGTACGGCGGCCTGCCCTGGGCGGGTGCCGAACGGCCCCTGGGCGGGCCGCTGGTGGTCTTCGTACACTTCGCCGACCAGCGGCTGTACGCGTACGAGCCCGACGCGCCCGGCAGCCCCGAGCCACGGGCGCTGACCCCGCTCTCGGCGGTCGGCGGCGGGCTGCGCTGGGCCGACCCGGTGCTGCGGGGCGGCGAAGTCTGGTGCGTGCTGGAGGAGTTCACCGGGACCGCGCCGACCGACGTGCGCCGCGTACTGGCCGCCGTACCGCTGGACGGGTCGGCCGCCGAAGACCGGTCGCTCGTAAGGGAGTTGACCGACGACCGGTACCGGTTCAGCACCGGGCCCCGGGTCTCCCCGGACGGGCGGCAGGCGGCCTGGCTGGTGTGGGACCACCCCCGGATGCCGTGGGACGGCACCGAGCTCCGGCTCGCCGAGATCACCCCGGACGGCCGGCTCGCGCAGGCCCGTACCGTGCTCGGCGGACCGGAGGAGGCCGTCGCGCAGGTCGAGTGGACCACCGGCGGAAGCCTCCTCGCGGTCAGCGACCGGGGCGGCTGGTGGAACCCGTACCGGGTGGACCGGGGGACGGGCGAGGCCGTCAACCTGTGCCCCCGGGAAGAGGAGTTCGGCGGGCCGCTGTGGAAGCCCGGCCTGCGCTGGATCGCGGCGCTCCCCGACGGACTGGTCGCCGTCCTGCACGGCCGGGGCTCCTCGGTGCTCGGCGTGCTCGACCCGGAGAGCGGGGACCTGGTCGACGCGGCCGGGCCGTGGACGGCCTGGCAGCCCACGCTCGCCGTCAGCGGCAGCCGGGTCTACGGGGTCGCGGCCAGCCCGCGCAGTGCGTACGAGGTGGTGGAGCTGGACACGGCCACCGGGCACGCCCGGGTGGTGGGCGGCCGCGGCTGCGAGGCGGCGGAGGCGGGGGGCGGGGCCGGGGACGGGACCGGGACCGGGGTCGGCGACGGGGTCGGGACCGGGGTCGGCGACGGGACCGGGGCCGGGACCGGGGCCGGGGTCGGCGGGGCGGACCCCGCGGACCGGGCGGACCCCGCCTACTACCCCGAGCCGCAGAGCAGGACCTTCTTCGGCCGGGGCGGCCGGGAGATCCACGCCCACGTCTACCCGCCGCACCACCCCCTGCTGCGCGCCCGGGCCGACGAACTGCCCCCGTACGTGGTGTGGGCGCACGGCGGCCCCACCGACCACGTGCCGCCCGTACTCGACCTGCACATCGCCTACTTCACCTCCCGCGGCATCGGCGTCGTCGAGGTCAACTACGGCGGCTCCACGGGCTACGGCCGCGCCTACCGGGAACGGCTGCGCGAACAGTGGGGCCTGGTCGACGTCGAGGACTGCGCCTCCGTGGCGCGGGCCCTGGCAGCCGAAGGCACCGCCGATCCGGACCGGCTCGCGATCCGGGGCGGCAGCGCGGGCGGCTGGACGGCCGCGGCCTCGCTGGCGTCGACCGGTCTGTACGCGTGCGCGGCGATCATCTATCCGGTCCTGGAACTGGCCGGCTTCGCCGCCGAGACCCACGACCTGGAGTCCCGCTACATCGACGGCCTGGCAGGACCCCCGCAGACCCTGGCCCTGCGCAGCCGCGAGCGCTCGCCGGTGGCCCGCGCCGACCGGATCACCGCGCCGTTCGTCCTGCTCCAGGGCCTGGACGACCCGGTCTGTCCGCCCGCCCAGGCGGAGCGGCTGCTGGCCGCGATGCGCGGGCGGTCGGTGCCGCACGCGTACGTCGCCTTCGAGGGCGAGGGGCACGGCTTCCGGCGCGCGGACACGATGGTCCGGGCCCTGGAGGCGGAGCTGTCGCTGTACGCGCAGGTGTTCGGGTTCGAGCGGGCGGACATCCCCCGTTTGGCCCTGTCCGACTGAGCCCCCGGGCCGCGGCGCCCGGACGATGGGGCCATGAGCTCCCACACGTCCAAGAGCCGCGGCAAGGGTCGCGGGCAGATCACCCCGGGCCGCGCGGGCATCGTCGCGCTCGCGGTGCTCACCCTGGTGTTCATCTTCGAGAACACCCGCTCCACCAAGATCCGGCTGCTGATCCCGCAGGTGACGATGCCGCTGTACGTCGCCCTGCTGATCGCGGCGGTGCTGGGAGGACTGTGCGGCGCGTACTTCGCCCGGCGGCGCAGGCAGCGCTAGGGCCTGTCGTCACACTCCCGCCTGTCGGCCGTCGTCGCAGGCCGGGCTCAGTCCGAGTGGACCCAGACGCGGAGCGGGCCGATGGCGGTGAAGCCGTGGCGCAGTGCCGTGTCGAGGTCGTCCCCCGACTCGTAGCCGACGACCGCCAGGCCCGGCCAGAGCGAGGCGATCAGGGCCAGCGCGCCCGTCCAGGCCTCGTCGTCCGGGGTGCCGTCGGCGCTGAAGACGTTGGAGATGCCGACCACCTCGCCGGTGCGGTTGACGGCGGCTCCGGCGAGGATCCGCCCCCCGGCGTCCCGCCCCGCGAGGAAGGCGATCCGCGGGGTCCCCCCAGCCTGCGCCTCCTCCGCCTGCGCCTCCTCCTCCTCCTCCTCCGCGTCGAGCAGCCCCGGGTGGAACAGTCCGGTGCTCTCCTCGCCGTCCCAGGCCGTCTCCCACGCCTCCAGCTCCGCCGGGCCGCAGACCCGGCTCCACGCCAGCGCCGGGGCGGCGCCGGGAGCGGACGCCGGGCGGTGGATCCACTGGGCGCCGAAGAGGACCTCGAAGCCGGCCGGAGCCAGGTCGAGCACGGCGAAGCTGTCCTTGACGGAGGCGCCCGGAGCGCCGGTGTCGATTCCGGCGATCAGGGCGGCCGTGCCGGTGTCCCGGGTGAGGGTGACGGCGTCCGGGTAGTAGAGCGGGGTCCGGCGCGGGCTGCTCCAGGCCCGGTCGGTGAACCCTCCGTCACGGCAGACCGCGGCGCACCACGCGGCGTTGTTGTACGCGGCCGCGCGGAGCAGCTCTTCGGTGTTCGGGGTGATGATCACTTCGGGATCCTGTCACAGGCCCCGGTGTGGGGCGATGCGGTAATTCCCGTACCTCGTGGAGGGCGCGCGGGCCGGGCCGGGCCGGGACCGGGCGAAGGGAGACGCCGGGCGGGGACACCCCTCGACCGCCCCGTGTTGCCGCCCAGCAGGAGGGCGGCGACGGCTTCGGCGCGGACCGTGCGCTCGGGCCCCCGGTGTCCTCTTCGGGCGGGATCGTCCTGGTTCAGCACCGCCACGGGCTACGAGTGGTTCATGGGTGCCGCGTGTGGGCGAAATGATCCCGAGGTACCGGTGTGATCCCGCCGGCGCCCGGCCGCACCGCGAACCGGGCCGGTCGCGGCCGAAATCCCTCCTCCCGGGGCCCCGCATCGCACAGGATGAGTGCATGCGAACCCTCGTGCTCCTCGACGCGCCGTCCAACCTCGGGCTCCGCCCCCCGGCCCCGGGCGCTGTTCCCGGCGTCTACAAACTGGCCGGGGCCCTGCGCGAACAGGGGCTGCTGGCCCGGCTCGGCGCGCGCGAGGGCGGGGTGGTCGTCCCGCCGCGCTACGACCGCGGGGACTGGAAGGAGGGCGACGGGGTGTTCCACGCCGGGCCGCTGGCCGCCTATACCGTCGCCCTCGCCGACCGGATCGAGGGCCACCTGCGCTCCGGGGAGTTCCCCGTCGTGCTCGGCGGCGACTGCTCCATCCAGCTCGGCGCCTCCCTGGCCATGCGGCGCCTCGGGCGGTACGGCATCGCCGCGATCGACGGCTCGGCCGACTTCCGTCACCCCGGCAACGAGGCGGTGAACGGGCCCGTCGGGGCGGCCGGCGGCGAGGAGCTGGCGCTCGCCACCGGCCGTGGTCAGGCGGACCTCGCGGACCTGGAGGGCCTGGGGCCCTACGTGCGCGACGAGGACGTCCGGCTCTTCGGGCTGCGCGACGGGGACCCGGACCTCCCCGAGCTGCGCGCCGCCGGGATCTTCGCCGCCACGGTGGGGGCGATCCGTGACCGCGGCGCCGGGCCGGTGGCCCGTACCGCCCTGACGGGGCTGCAGCCTCCGGCCACCGCCGGGTTCTGGGTCCACCTGGACGCCGACGTACTGGACCCGTCCGTGATGCCGGCCGTCGACAGCCCGGACCCCGGCGGCCTGATCCCCGACGAACTCGCCGAACTGCTCGGCGTGTTGATCAGCTCCCCGCGCTGCGTCGGACTCAACGTCACCATCTACGACCCGGACCTGGACCCGGACGGGCGCGCGGGCGCGCTGCTCGCCGACCTGGTGGCAGGGGCGTTCGCGTAGGCCGGACCGCCGGTCCGGATCCCCGGTCCGGATCCCCGGTCCGGATCCCCCAGGTTTCGATCCCACCGGGCCGGGGGGGGGGCCCGGGCGGGGGGGGGGGGCGGCCCGCCCCCCCCCCCCCGCGCCCCCCCCCCCCCCCCCCCCCCCCCCCCCCCCCCCCCCCCCCCCGCCCCCCCCCCCCGGGGGGTGGGCCCCCGGGGGGGGGGCCCCCCCGGCCGCGGCCCCCCCCCCGGGGGCCCCCCCCGGGGGGGGCCCCCCCCGCCCCGGCCCGGCGCCTCAGATCCCGATCGCGCCGTCGATCCGCTCGCGCAGCAGGTCCGCGTGGCCGTTGTGCCGCGCGTACTCCTCGATCATGTGGATCAGTACCCAGCGCAGCGAGACCTCGCCCCGCCACGCGTCCTTCCCGGACACCTCCAGGTCCGGGGCCCGCCGCGTGAAGGCCTCCGCGAACCCCACCTCCGCCCGCCAGGCCTCCCAGGCTTCCCGGATCACCCAGGGCGCGGACACCGCGCCGTCGAAGTCCCCGTCGGGGGAGCCCGCGGACCAGAACAGGAGCGGGACCTCCTGCCCGTCCAGCACTTGACGGAACCAGCGGCGCTCGACGTCCGCGAGGTGGCGGACCAGGCCCAGCAGCGACAGCGTGGACGGCTCCACCGACCGCTCGGCCAACTCGGGCCCCAGATCAGCGCACTTGAGACGGAGCGTCGCGCGCTGCGCCCCCAGCATGTCGACGAGCATCGCCCGTTCGTCGCCCGTCGTCGGCCCCGTGAACCGGCCCCCGGACTCTTCCCCGTCGAAGAACTGACCTCTTCTGATCACGTCGCTCATGACCTCCATGATCGGACAACGGCCCGCGCGCGAGAAGGCCGCGAGAAGGTTTTGCGTAATCCTGACCGGTGGTGATCGGCCGAATCCCTGTGCACCGGCGGCCGTGGCGTGTTCCATTTCCCTCATGGCCACCACCGTCCGCCGCTCCGTACTGACCCTTCCCGCGGCCCCGTTGGGTCCCGAGAACCCACTGCCCGCCCTCCGCGCGCCCGGCGGGGTGCACACGCTGGACGAGCGCTCGCGCGAGGGAATCCCGCGCGACATGGCACGCCAGATCGGGTACGAACCACTGCGCTCGCTGCTCCCCGTACGCATCCGGGACGGCTATCAACGGCAGCGCACCGAGCGGGACTTCGAGACGATCGTCATCGAGAACGCGCATCTGCGCGTCACCGTCCTGCCCGGCCTTGGTGGCCGGATCCATTCGCTCGTCCACCTCCCCACCGGACGCGAACTGCTCTACCGCAACCCGGTTTTCCAGCCCGCGAACTTCGCGCTGAACGGAGCCTGGTTCTCCGGCGGCATCGAGTGGAACCTCGGTGCCACCGGCCACACCACCCTCTCCTGCGCCCCGCTGCACGCCGCGCTCGTGCCGGCGCCCGACGGGGGAGTCATGGTCCGGCTCTGGGAGTGGGAGCGGCTGCGCGACCTGCCCTTCCAGGTGGACCTGTGGCTGCCCGAGGACTCGGAGTTCCTCTACGTCGGCGTCCGCGTGCGCAATCCGCACGAGCGGCCCGCGCCCGTCTACTGGTGGTCCAACATCGCCGTGCCCGAGGACGCCGGCACCCGCGTCCTGGCCCCGGCCGACGAGGCCTGGCACTTCGGGTACGAGCGTTCCCTGCGGCGCGTCCCCGTCCCCGGATGGGAGGGCGCGGACCGCACGTACCCGCTGCGCAGCACGTACCCCGCCGACTTCTTCTACGAGGTCGAAGCCGGGGCCCGGCCCTGGATCGCCTCCCTCGACGCCGACGGGCGGGGGCTCGTCCAGACCTCGACGGCCCGGCTGCGCGGCCGCAAGCTCTTCGTCTGGGGCGCGGGCGAGGGCGGCCGGCGCTGGCAGGAGTGGCTGACCGAGCCCGGCACGGGCGGGTACGCGGAGATCCAGGCCGGGCTCGCCCGGACCCAGCTGGAGCACGTACGCCTGGAGGCCGGGGCGGAGTTCAGCTGGCTCGAGGCCTACGGGGCGCTGTCCGCGGACCCGGCGGCCGTGCACGGGGACGACTGGGCGGCGGCCCGCGCCGCGGCGGGCACGGCGCTGGAGACCGCGCTGCCCGGCCCGGTCGTGGACGCGGCGTACGACGCCTGGCGCGGGCACGCCGACACCGAACCGGGGGAGCGGCTGGCCGCCGGCTCCGGCTGGGGCGCGCTGGAGGTCCTGTGCGGGGGCCACGAACTGCCCGGCACCCCCTTCTCCGAGGACACCCTCGACGAGGACCAGGCCCCCTGGCTGGAGCTGTGGCGCACCGGCGTCTTCCCCGCCCCGCGCCGGGCGGCTCCGCCCGGCCCGAGCCTGGTCGCCCCGCACTGGCGGGACATGCTGGAGACGGCCGCGGCGGACCCGCTGACCGAGTACCACCTCGGAGTCGCCCAATGGCACGCGGGGGACATCGCCCAGGCGGTGCGCAGCTGGGAGCGCGGGCTGGCGCTGGCCCCCTCACGGTGGCCGCTGCTGAGGTGCCTGGCGGTCGCCGACGACCTGGCGGGCGACCCGGCCCGGGCGGCCCGCTGGTACGCCGAGGCCTTCGAGGACCTGGCCCAGGAGAGCAGGGGCGGCGCGAGCTGGCTGGCCGCCGAATCGGCGCTGGGCCGGGAGGCACTGGCGTCCCTGCTGGCAGCGGGCCTCCTGCCGCAGGCCCGCTCCGTCTGGGACGGGCTGCGCCCCGCCCTGCGCGAGGAGGGCCGCTTCCGGCTGTCGGCGGCCCGGCTGCTCGCGGCGGAGGGCCATGTGCGCGCGGCCCGTCGGGTCTTCGAGGAGGGCTTCGAACTGCCCGATCTCCGGGAGGGCGAGGAGACCCTGGCGGAGGTGTGGTCCACCCTCACGGACTGCCCGCTGCCGGCCGCGTACAACTTCCGGATGCGCCCGCCGGGGGACTAGCCGGGGACTAGCCGGGGGACTGGGCGGCCTCAGCTTAGGCGCGGCGCCGTCGGAACTCCTCGAGCCATTCCCGTATCTGTTCGTCGTCGTGCATGAACGGCTCATCTTGCTGCAGGCGCCAATCGATGCCGTAGATCCCGGCCAGGGGGCCGGCGGGCATCTCCAGGACCGGGCCGTGTGGGGCGAGGTGGTCCGCCAGTGCGGTCAGCTCGGCGGCGTCGCTGCCGAGCCGTTTCATCTCGTAGACGGTGAAGATGACCCGGCAGTGCGGTGCGTGGGCCTTGATCTCCCGGGCGGCGGCGAGCGCGGCCTCGAACTTCGGTGGAACCCGTACGCGGGTGAGGAACACCCCACTGCTGCGGACCCGATGACCAAGCCTGGATGTCCCAATCTGCGCGCAAAGTATTCCTGCACAACGCCGGTCTGACTACAACCCTGATCCGGCCACGACCGCCGCGGACACCAGTGAGTGCTCTTCTGAAGTCGCTTCCTGTGCCTGCTCCTGGTATGCGGGCAACCGAATCAAGCCCAAGTTGAAGACGGCCGGTGTCACACTCGCCCCGCCCGGTCGGCTCCGGGATCGTTCGGGGCGAGATCACGCAGGGTGTCCAGCGGAAGGGTGGGACAGGCGTGGCAGTGACCGAGTTCAGTACCGGGGTTTTGCCGGCGGAGGATCGCTTCCCCTGTTGGTTCGACGCCGCCTCTCAGGCGCATATGCGCAGCTGGGTTCGCAGCGCACACGAGGACGACTTTCTCGCCTCGATGCGGGTGCTGGACCTGGGAAACGTTCAGGTCTCCCGGCTGTCCTACCCGTCGGTGAGAGTCAGGCGTACCGACAGACAGGTACGGCAGTCCGATCCCGAGGTCTACCAGCTCAACCTCGTCCTCACCGGCACCGGAGGAGTTGCCCAGTCCGGGCGCGAGGCCGTACTGAGCGCGGGGACCTTCTGCCTGTACGACAGCAGCCGGCCGTTCCACGGACACCGCTCCTGCTCACCCGACACGCCTGCAGCCGTCGTGGTCCAGATCCCCAAGATCCTCATGCCGCTTCCAGCACGGTCCGTCGCACGGTTGACCGCCGTCACCTTCTCCGGACACCACGGGATGGGAGCGGTGTTCACCCGCTGGCTGACCGACCTCGTCCAGCGCGCGGACGAACTCACCCGCGCGGACCATCCCGCCCTGTCCAACGTCACCTTGAACCTGCTGGCCGAAGTATGCGCGCGCCACCTGGACACCGAGACCACCGCCGCCCCGGAGGATCGGCAGGCGGTCCTGCTGACACAGATCCGTGACTTCATCCAGCAACATCTGCACGACCCCGGCCTCACGCCCGCGACCATCGCCGGCGCCCACCAGATCTCCCTGCGTCAACTGCACAGAATCTTCGACGCCGACGGCATGAGTCCCGCCGCCTGGATACGCCACCAGCGTCTCGAACACTCCCGCCGTGACCTCGCCGACCCCCGGCTAAGCCGACATCCCCTTCACGTCATCGCCAGCCGTTGGGGCTTGCCGGACAAAAGCCACTTCAGCCGCGCCTTCCGTGCCGCCTACGGCATCTCACCCAGGGATTACCGACAGCAGTTGACCCCGCAACCTGGTCCTTGGCACTCATCGTCAACAACGGAGCCCGACGGGCGCTGACGACCAACGACTCCCCAGCTTGGAAGCGGCATCGTTCACGACTAGAAGCTCTGGGCGCTCGGTCGAACAAGAGGCATCCGCCTCCTGGTGAAATGCCTGGATCCAGAAATGGAGATTTCTTTATGAGAAGTACCCTCTTCGGTACCGTCACTGCTGCTGCTTTCGTCGTAGCCGGCCTTTCGGTCACCAGCATCCCTGCTGCGGCGGCCGGGAATAGCAGCTCCAGGGCCGCAGCTGTTTGTACGACATGGCAGGATGAAAACACCTTCGGCGTCAAGTGCGATTCTCCCAACGCCTACTACGCGAAGGTGAAATGCTCGAATGGAAGCTTCGCAAGGGGTGTCACCACCAACAGCAACCGCTGGTCCTACGCGTACTGCACCTCTTTCGGTACGAACGTTCACATTGCCGGTGGCGCAACGGGCGTTCGCATCTGGGCATAACACGCCTATGGACGTGGCGAATGGCAAGGTTTCTGCGTGTTTGCAGGCGCGTATAAAATATTGACTCGCGTGCGCTTTAACCTTAATGTTCGCTACTCGTCGACCCACTCTCAAGCTAATTCTGAGTGGCTTCACGGGGTCCCGTCCGATCTGCTGATCGGGCGGGACCCAGCGGCTCTCATGGCGGTCTTGCCCACGTCGTAGCGGGGTACGGGACGGCGGTTTTTGCTCCCGGGCGGCCGTCCGGGACCGGCCGCCCCCCCCACGTCCCCCGAACCCCCTCCTGAGCGATCAAGTTCGGGACGCCGTTCGAGGCCGGAAGAAAAAGCTCAGCGGCGTCCCGGAGCGGGATTCCGAGCCTCGGCCGGTGGCCGGCGTCAGTACCTCCGAGCCACCGGCACGGGCCGGCAACGACGGTCCGGCCCGCGTGGGGCACCGTCAGGGCAACGGCGTCGGACAAGATCGGCGACGGATTCGTCGCCCACTCCGGCTGCCAAATCCAGGCAAGCGGCGTGTCCTGCGGCGGGGGCTCTGCGGTTCGGAATGTCAACGGCCTCCGCCGGGCGCGGACTTCGGTCCCTGTCCGAGACTGTCCCGGACAGGGCGGGCCCGATTTGCAGTCACTTTTTGTCATACCGTCGTTCTGCTCGCACGTCCCGGAGCACTCCGACCGTCCTACCTGAGGAGTCGTTCATGCGCTTGCGTCGCACCGCCACCACCACGGGCACCCTGTTTGCCGCCCTTGTACTGGGCCTGGCCTCGGCAGGAGGCGCCCACGCCGCCGAGATCGTCCAGACGTCCGGAACATCCGCCAAGGGAGGCTGGGGAGTCGGGACGGTCCTCACGAACGGGTACAGCGTGGACTACCTCTCGGTCTGCGACCGCGGCAACGCCGACGGCCGGCGCGCGACCGCCGAGATCTGGCGCACCTGGGACCGTGCGTACTACTCCTACGTGGACGCCGAACACGGCTCCGGAACGTGCAACGACGACACCTGGCTGCCCGACTCGGTCCCCAAAGGCACATATACCCTCCGGGTCTGCCTGCGCAACGGCCCCAGCGGGAGCTTCGAAGCCTGCTCCAGCCGCCAGTTCAGCGTCTGAGCTTCTCCTTCCGGCCTCGAACGACGTCTCGAACTGAGTCGCTCACCTGGGGATTCGCCGGACGTGGGGGCGGCCTTCGTCTGATCATGTGCTCCGACCAAGGTGCACGTGACCAAGACGAAGGCCGTGAGGTTGAGTCTGCTGCCTGATGCTGTCCGGAGGGAAGCGTCACGCTTCCGGGGCGAGTTCTACGAGTGTCTGACCGCACGGCGCGATGAGTTGTTCGTGCTCGTGGACGCGGTCCTGTGTGCGGACGGCGCGGTGAAGTCACCGGTGGACCTGACGCTGTTGCCCGAGCATCGTCGCGGGCACGGAGCGATGTACGGCGGCCTGAACCGCGGCCTGAACCGCGGCCGCATCGACGTCGACCGGCTACGGACGCTGCTGGCCGGGCTGCCCTTGCCGCGGTTCGAGGGCGGACGGCTGGTCTTGGCGGTCGATGTGTGACCGTGGCTCCGCTGGGACGCGCCGTGCTCAGCGGAGCGGCTGTTCTGCCACGTCTACGGCCGCGCGAAGACGGCCTCGCAGTTCATCCCGGGCTGGCCCTACTCTTTCGTGGCCGTGCTGGAGCCGGGCGCCACGTCCTGGACCGCGATCCTGGACGTGGTCCGACTCGGACCCAAGGATGACGCGACCGCGATCACCGCCGCCCAGCTCCGAGGAGTCGTTGAACGGCGGCGAGCTGGTCCTCCTGGCCCTCCCGGCAGGCCTGGCGGACCCGTCCGCGGCCTCCGTGGCAGATCGCACGGGCCAGGCGGTGGCGGAACTCCTGGACGGTGAGCTGCCGGTTCATCAGACAGCGGTAGGTGTCGTCCATCGGGTCGACCAGCGGGTCGAGCAGCGGGTCGACCAGGGCGAGCAGACGCATGGTCTCGTCGATCCGCCCGTGCTCGGCGAACACCGCTCCCAGCGGGGCTGGGTAGTGGGCCGTAGTCCCCGGCCGGCTCCTCGCCGTCGGGCACCGGCACGTCCGCGCGCCAGAACCGCTGGTCGGCCAGGTCCCGGAAGCGCGGCGCGAAGCGGAAGCCGAGCATCTTTTAGAGGCCGAAAGCCACGTCGGAATAGGAGGCGTTGTCGGTGGGCCCGGAGGGCCGTCCATACCGGGCGTAGGTGCGGACGCGGTAGCGCAGGCCCGTCACCGAGGACTGCCAGCCGCCGTCCCCGGCGACGGTCCACGCCGGGTCCAGCTCCGGGGCGTGCGTGTCGCCGGTGACCTGCGTGTCGACCTCGGTCACCGAGAGCATGACGGCGTGGGCCAGCGCGGCGCGGTAGACCTCGCCGCCGCCGATCACCCAGCAGGAGGCGGCGGGGGCGGCCGTCCCCGGCCGTCCGGCCGCCGCGAGCTCCAGGGCCTCGTCGATGGATCCGGCGCGCTCCGCGCCCTCCGCGGCCCAGTCCGGATCGCGCGTCACCACGATGTTGCGCCGCCCGGTCAGCGGACGGAACCGCACCGGCAGCGAATCCCAGGTCTTGCGGCCCATCACCACGGGATGGCCGAGGGTGGTGGCCTTGAAGTGGGCCATGTCCTCGGGCAGCCGCCAGGGGATCCCGTTGTCCGCGCCGATCACGCCGGCGGAGCTCTGCGCCCAGATCAGTCCGACGCTCATGCGGGTGCCCGCGCCGGTGTCCGTACCGGCTCCGGTACCTGCGTCGGTGCCGGTGTTGGTGGCGGTGTTGGCGTTGGTGTCGAGGTTCATACCGCGACCGGGGCCTTGATGGCCGGGTGGTGCTGGTAGCCGGCCACCTTCACGTCGCCGTAGGCGTAGTCGAAGAGCGAGTCGGCCCGGTGCAGCTTCAGCTCGGGGAACTCGAACGGGGGCCGCGAGATCTGCTCGGTGACCTGCTCCACGTGGTTGTCGTAGATGTGGCAGTCGCCGCCGGTCCAGATGAAGTCGCCCGGCTCCAGGCCGGCCTGCTGGGCCACCATGTGGGTGAGCAGGGCGTAGCTGGCGATGTTGAACGGCACTCCGAGGAACAGGTCCGCGCTGCGCTGGTACAGCTGGCAGGAGAGCTTGCCGTCGGCCACGTAGAACTGGAAGAAGGCGTGGCACGGAGCGAGCGCCATCTTCGACAGCTCGGAGACGTTCCAGGCGGAGACGATCATCCGGCGGGAGTCCGGGTCGCGGCGCAGCGTCTCGAGGACCTCGCTGATCTGGTCGATGTGCGAGCCGTCCGGGGTGGGCCAGGAGCGCCACTGGGCGCCGTAGACCGGGCCGAGGTCGCCGTTCTCGTCGGCCCACTCGTCCCAGATGGTGACGCCGTGCTCGCGCAGCCAGCCGACGTTGGACTCGCCGCGCAGGAACCACAGCAGCTCGTACACGATCGACTTGAGGTGCACCTTCTTGGTGGTGACCAGGGGGAACCCCTGCGAGAGGTCGTAACGCAGTTGGTGCCCGAAGACACTCCGGGTGCCGGTGCCCGTCCGGTCGGCCTTCGCCGTCCCGGAGGTGAGCACCAGCTTCAACAGGTCTTCGTACTGGGTATCCGCCACGGGCACCGAGTCTACTGGGCTGCCGCCGGAGGTCCGGTCAGCTGGTCGCAGCCGGTCAGCCGGTCAGCCGGTCAGCCGGTCAGGCCGGTCAGGCCGGTCAGGCCGGTCAGCCGGTCACCACGCCGTCGGTGAGCAGGCCGGCCAGGACCGCCTCGCCGACCGCCACGACCGCCGTCTGGGGGCGGACCATCACGGTGATCTCGTCGATCAGGCCCTCCGGCGTGAGGTGCAGCATGTCGATCCCGTGCACCTGCCGGTCGCCCACGGTGGTCCGGAACGGCAGCACGGTCGCCGGTCCCTCGGCTCCCTCCGCCCCGAACGGCACGCCGGCGGACTGGACGCTGCCGTCGAAGTGCCCGACGTAGTGGAAGCCCTCGAACGTGCGCAGGAGGACCCGGAACAGGGCCAGTACCGCCGGCTTGCCCTCGAAGGGCTTCGACTTCACCGGGCTGTTGAGCCGGACGTCGTCGGTGAACAGTGCGTCCAGCGCGGCGAGGTCATGGCCGGCCACGGCGGCGCGGAAGCGGTCGGCCGTGCTGGTGTCGGTACTCATGAAGACTCCTCGATAGTCACCGATGTGATTACTCACTTTCTTGACTATCATGGCCCGGGCGTCCTTGAGAAGACGCTGCCGCGCACGATCCCGAGGAGACCGACCGATGGCATTGCGCCACGCCGTACTGGCGGCGCTGCTCGACGAGGAGCTGAGCGGCTACCAGCTGGCCAAGGCGTTCGGCACGGGCGTGGCCAACTTCTGGCACGCCCTGCCCCAGCAGCTCTACACCGAGCTGGCCCGGCTGGAGCGGGAGGGCTTCATCGCGGGCCGCGAGGTGGTCCAGGACACCCGGCCGAACAAGCGGCTGTTCCGGGTCACCGACGCCGGACTGGCCGAGCTGGAGCGCTTCACCGCCGCCGAGACCAAGCCCTGCGTCATCCGCGACGACCTGCTCGTGAAGGTCCAGGCGGCCGAGTACGTCGACACGGCGGGGCTGATCGCGCAGCTCGCGGAGCGGACCGCCTTCGCGACGGCCAAGGCGGAGCTGTTCGAGAAGCTGCTGCGCTCGATGCGCGGCGAGCGCACCGAGGAGGAGTTCCTGCGCCACGGCACACGGATCGGTCCCTACCTCACCTGCCTGCGCGGCCTGGAGTTCGAGCGGGCCAACCGGGCCTGGTACGAGCGCACCACGATCATCCTGAACGAGAGGCGGGCATCCCGTGGAGAGCACTGAGCAGCGATGGCCGACCGGGTGCGCCCGGCACGCAGGCCACGCAGGGAACGCCCGGTACGCCCGGTACGTGGCTCTCGGCGACAGCCAGAGCGAGGGCGTGGGCGACGGGGACGACCGCACCGGGCTGCGCGGGTGCGCCGACCGGCTCGCCGAGCTGCTCGCGGTCCACGAGCCCGACGTGCTCTATGCCAACCTGGCCGTACGGGGCCGCCTCGCGGCGGGGGTCCGCGAGGGGCAGCTCGGGCCGGCCCTCGCGCTCCGCCCCGACCTGGCCACGGTGGTCGCCGGGGTCAACGACGTGCTGCGGCCCCGGTTCGACGCCGACGAGGTCGCCGGGCACCTGGAGGCGATGTTCGCCGCGCTGACCGCGCAGGGCGCCCGCGTCGCCACCGTCACCTTCCCCGACATCGCGAAGCTCGTGCCGCTCGCGAAGGGGGCGGCCCCGCGCGTCACCGCGCTCAACGACCGGATACGGCGGGCCGCGGAGCGGCACGGGGTGGCCGTCGCGGACTTCGCCCGCCACGAGGCCTCCACCGACCCGCGGATGTGGAGCGCGGACCGGCTGCACGCCGCCCCCTCCGGCCACGCGATGATCGCCGCCGGGGTGGCGCACGCCCTGGGGCTGCCCGGCAGTGACGACGCGTGGACCCGCCCACTGCCCGGCCCTCCTCCCGCCGCTCCGGCGGGCCTGCGGGGCGTCGCCGGGGAACTGCGGTGGGCCGTGGGCTTCGCCGGGCCCTGGATCGGGCGGCGGCTGCGCGGTCGCTCCTCCGGAGACGGCCGTACGGCCAAGCGGCCCGAGCTGCTCCCCGTGGGCCCGCCGGCCTAGCAGGCCCGTAGGCCTGTAGGCCCGTAGGCCCGTAGGCCCGTAGGCCTGAAAGGTACGCCCGCCGGGGTCAGGCGCGGCAGATGATCTCGCCGTTCAGTACCGAGAACCAGGCGTCCGGGTCCGCGCCCCAGATGTGCCAGGCGTCGGCGACGGCCGCCAGCTGCTCCCGCGTCGCGTGTCCGCCGCCGGTCGCGATCCCGGCGTAGGCCGAGGCCGTCGTACGGTCCGCCCACAGCGCGGACCACCAGGCGGCCTCCTCCGCGGTCGCGTAGCACCACGAGGTCGCCGTACAGGTCACGTCCGTGAAGCCCGCCGCTCGCGCCCACGCGCGCAGGCGGCGTCCGGCGTCCGGCTCGCCGCCGTTGGCGCGGGCCACCCGCCGGTACAGCTCCAGCCACTCCTCCAGCCCCGGAGTCGCCGGGTACCAGGTCATCGCCGCGTAGTCCGCGTCCCGCGCCGCGACGATCCCGCCCGGCCGGCACACCCGGCGCATCTCGCGCAGCGCCTGGACCGGATCGCCCACGTGCTGCAGCACCTGGTGGGCGTGGACCACGTCGAAGGAGTCGTCCGGGAAGTCCAGCGCGTGGACGTCGGCCGTGCCGAACTCGATCCGGGTCAGGCCGCGTTCCTTCGCGTACGCGGCGGCCTGGTCGACCACGTCCCGCGCCGCGTCCACCGCCGTGACCCGGCCCTCGGGCCCCACCAGCTCCGCCAGGTCCGCCGTGATCGTGCCCGGGCCGCAGCCCACGTCCAGGACGCTCATCCCCGGGCGCAGCCCGCCGATCAGGTACGCCGCGGAGTTCTCGGCGGTGCGCCAGCGGTGCGAGCGCAGCACCGACTCGTGGTGTCCGTGGGTGTAGACCGCGGTCTCGTGCGCGGGCTCCGCGGCGTCAGTGGTGTCCGTGGTGTCAGCGGTGTCCGTGGTGTCAGCGGCGTTCATGGACGTGCTCCTTCGTCGTCGAAAGTGCTGTCGAGGCCTGTCGAGGCGTTGGTTTCACCGTAGGGGATCAGTTCGTCATCTGAGATATGCGTTTTGACATGTGGACATCATCCTTGTGTGCCAAGGGGATTGGCCGAGTGAGTGGCAGGCTGGGGCCGGGGCGAGGACAGTGAATCCGGGGGGAACGAAGGACGGTGAGATCGATGCCGGACCCGTTGCTGGAGCGGCATGCCGAGGCGCTGCGGCTCTTCGGTCAGTACGTCCACGCGGTCTCGGACGCGCAGTGGGACGCGCCGACACCCTGTAGCGAATGGAGCGTGCGCGACCTGGTCAACCACGTCACCGCCGAACAGCTCTGGATTCCGCCCCTGGTCACCGACGGCCGCACCGTCGAGGACATCGGCAGCACCTTCAACGGCGACGTGCTCGGTACGGATCCGGCCGCCGCCTGGGACGAGGCCTCGGCCGCCGCGCACACGGCCTTCGAGATCCCCGGGGCGCTGGAGCGCACCGTCCGGCTCTCGTACGGGCCCGCGCTCGGGTCGGCGTACTGCTCGGAGCTGACCGCCGACTGCGTGGTCCACGCCTGGGACCTCGCGCGGGGCATCGGCGCGGACGACCGGCTGCCGGACGGCCTCGTCGAGTTCTCCATCAAGGAGGTCATGCCGTACGCCGGCGGACTGGCCGCGAGCGGCATGTACGCGGCACCGCTGGAGGTGCCGGCGGGGGCGAACGCCCAGACGCGGCTGCTCGCGCTGCTCGGGAGGAGCGGCTGACACACAAGGGGCGAACGCGGACGAATAATCGTATAAAGGCATGGTTGGGAGCGCGGGAACGGCAGGGAGAGGTGGCGCGCGGTGTCGGGGATCCAGCGCACGACGGCCGAGGGCCGGGGCCAGGTCCGCTACGGTCCGCCCGCACCCCAGCCGGGCCTGCCCGTGCTGCCCGAACTCACGGCCGTCCTGGCGTCCGCCGCCTGGCGTTCGGCCCCCGAGCCGGCCGGCGGGGGAGTGCCCGTACGGGCCGCCGCGGCCCGGCACTGGGGCAGACGCGGGCTGCCCACCGACCCCGACCACGTGGCCGCCGGACCCGGCGCGCCCGCCCTGCTGCTGGCCCTGCTCGGCGCGTACGGCGGCGACGTGATGCTGCCCCGGCCCTGTCCCGCCTGGTGGACACCGCAGGTCCGGCTGCTGGGACGGCGGGCCTACCACGTGCCGACCCCGGCCGAGTGCGGCGGCGTACCCGACCCGTACGCCCTGCTGGAGACCGTGCGCCGGGTGCGCGCCGAGGGCGGCGACCCGCGCGTGCTGCTGCTGTCCGTCGCCGACGACCCGACCGCCACCGTCCCGCCGCCCGAACTGCTCCGGGAGGCCTGCGAGGCCGCCGCGTCCGCCGGGCTGTTCGTCGTCAGCGACGAGACCTGGCGCGACACCGTCCACCGGCCGGTACGCGGCCGCCTGGGCGGGCCCGACGCGCGGAACCCCGGCGGGCTCCAGGGCTCCCACGACAGGCTCGTCGTGCTCAGCCCCGCCGAGATGCTGCCGGACGATACCGCCGTACTCCTGGACCTCTCCGGCGCCCTGCTGCCCGCGGGCTGGCCCGCCGCCGTCGTCCGGTTCCCCGGCACCCCCCGGGGCACCTGGCTGCGGGCCCGGACCCTGGACGCGCTCACCGCCACCGGCGGGTTCGTCGCGGGTCCCGTCGCCGGGGCGGCCGCGCACGCCCTCGACGAGCCGCCCGCCGTCGCGGGACGGGCCGCGGCGGCCGCCGCCCTGCACGGCGCGGTGGCCCGGGCCGCGCACCGGGAACTGCTGGCCGCCGGGGCACTGGCCCGGCCCCCGCAGGCCGGCCGCCACCTCTACGCCGATCTGACCCCGCTGCGCTCGGGGCTCGCCCGGCAGGGGGTCGGCGACGCGATGGAACTGGAGGACTGGCTGGGCGGACGGCTCGGCGCGCCCACGCCCGGCGGGCAGCGGTTCGCCGACGAGGCCGTCGCCCCACGGGTCCGGCTGTCGACCGGACCGCTGCTCGGTGCCACCCCGGAGGAGCGGCTCGCGGCGCTCACCGCGACCGACCCCCTCGCCCTGCCCCACGTACGGGACTCCCTGGCCCGGCTCCGGTCGGTCCTGGCCGGGCTGACCGACTGACCTACGGCGTGGCGTCGCCGTGGCCCGGCCCCTCGCCCTGGAACCCCCGACTGCCGCCGGTGAAAGGAGACTTCTCGATGAGGGATCAGACGGACGCCCCCTCGGCCTCCCGGGCCGGGGCAGGCCCGGACGTCCCCCCGGCGGCTACCCGGGCCGGAGCGGGTGCGGGTGCCGGTGCCGGTGGTAGTGCCGATGCCAGCGCCAGCCCCGGCGTCCGGCACGCCAGGCCGCGGCCGCTCGGGGAACACCGGCTGTGGCCGCGCTCGTTCGCGGACCGGCTGACCACCCCGCTGCCCGGGGTGCGCGCGTTCGCCCGGCTCGCCCGCGAGGGCGCCTTCCGGCCGGGCCCGGAGGGGCTGCGCGGCATCCCCGACCTGCCGTACGCGCCCGCCCCGCTGCCCGCCGTGGCCACCGGGTCGGTGTCCGTCACCTGGGCCGGGCACGCCAGCTGGATCCTGCGGATCGGCGGGCTCACCGTACTGACCGACCCCGTCTGGTCCCGGCGGATCCTCGGCACCCCGGCCCGGATGACCCCCGTCGGGGTGCGCTGGGAGGAACTGCCGCCGGTCGACGCCGTCGTGATCAGCCACAACCACTATGACCACCTCGACGCCCCCACCCTCAAACGCCTCCCGCGCGCGACGCCGCTCTTCGTCCCGGCCGGGCTCGCGCGGTGGTGCCGGCGGCGGGGGTTCACCCGGGTCACCGAACTCGACTGGTGGGAGTCGGCCGAACTGGGCGGCGTACGGTTCGAGTTCGTGCCGGCGCACCACTGGTCGAAGCGGTCGCTGCTGGACGCGTGCCGGACGTTGTGGGGCGGCTGGATGATCGGCATCGCCGACGGGCGGGCCGGGTCGGCCGGGTCGGCCGGGTCGGCCGGGGCGGCGAAGAAGGTGTACTTCGCGGGCGACACGGGCTACGGGCACTGGTTCGGCGAGATCGGGCGGCGGCACCCCGGCATCGACCTCGCGCTGCTCCCGATCGGGGCGTACGCCCCGCGGTGGTGGCTGCGGGACGTCCACGCGGACCCGGAGGAGGCCGTGCAGGCCTGTCTGGACCTCGGGGCGAGCCGGATGGCTCCGATGCACTGGGGGACCTTCGTCCTCTCGTCGGAGCCGGTGATGGAGCCGCTGCAGCGGGTGCGGGCCGCGTGGGCCCGTACCGGGCTGCCCCGGGAGCACCTGTGGGACCTCCCGGTCGGGGCGTCCCGGGCGCTGTAGCCGTGGCCGGCTACGGGTGTGCCGCTGCGACCCTTCCCGCTGCGCGGGGCGAAGTCCCCGCTGCGACCGTTGCCGCTGCGCGGGGCGAAGTCCCCGCTGCGACCGTTGCCGCTGCGCGGGGCGAAGTCCCCGCTGCGACCGTTGCCGCTGCGCGGGGCGAATTCCCCTACCCGCCCTTCCATCGTTCCCCGGGGCTGTGCCCGGACCCCCCCCTGGGGCTGTGCCCCGGCCCCCCTGGGGCTGTGCCCCTGGACCCCGCGGGGCTGTGCCCCTGGACCCCGCGGGGCTGTGCCCCTGGACCCCGCGGGGCTGTGCCCCCGGACCCCGCGGGGCTGTGCCCCTGGACCCCGCGGGGCTGTGCCCCCGGACCCCCCTGGGGCTGCGCCCCGGACCCCCCTGGGGCTGCGCCCCGGACCCCGCTCCTCGAACGCCGGAGGGGCTGACTCTGGGTGGTGTCGGCCCTCGCGGGAACGGTGCCGCGCGCGGGGGGCTGGTTCCGCGACCGGTCAGGTCAACCGCCGGGGCGGATCCGGCGCCACAGGGACGGGGCCGCGCTGATGAGGATCGTGAGGGCCACCGCCAGGGCCACGCCCTTCCAGGGTTCGGCGAAGAGGGAGCCGCCCACGATGCCGATCAGGCCGTAGGTCGCCGCCCAGGCCAGGCACGCGGGGCCGTCGCCGCGGGCGAAGCGGCGCAGGGGGAGTTCCGCGAGCAGGCAGGCCAGCATCACCGGGATGCGGCCGCCCGGGAGGAGGCGCGAGACCACCAGGACCAGGACGCCGTTCTCGTCGAGCTTGCGCTGTGCCTGGGCGAGGCGTTCGGGGGTCGCCCGTCGGCGCAGGGCCTCGAGCCAGCGCGATCCGTTCCGTGAGCGGACACCGCGGCGGCCCAGCCAGTACAGCGCCATGTCCCCGGCGAAGGCGGCCAGCGAGGACACCCCGAACACCAGCAACAGCCCGAAGGGGAGGGAGTCCTGGTGGAAGGCCACCACCGCCGCCGTACTGACCAGCGCGCCCGTCGGGATCACCGGCACCAGCGCGCCGAGCGTCACCAGCACGAACAGCGTCGGGTAACCGATCGCCTGCTGGGTGGATTCCGGCGGGACCTGCGAGGCCGCCTCCGCGAGCTGGGACAGTGACGGTGACAGGGCCCTCACGGCAGCCGCACCCGTTCACCGTGCGCGGGCACCCGGACCGACACCTTCGGCGCCTCCCGCCGCGCACACCGTACGAACTCCTCGCCCGGCGCGTGGAACTCGTGCGGCCGCACCGCGTCCATCCCGATCGGCCAGTAGGTACCCCAGTGGACCGGAACCGCCGCGGCCGGTGCCAGCAGGGCCAGTGCCCGCGCCGCACGCGCGGCGTCCAGGTGCCCGGGGCCCAGGTTGGGTCCCCAGCCGCCCACCGGCAGCAGGGCCACGTCCACCGGTCCGACCTCGTCGGCCATCGAGTCGAACAGGCCGGTGTCCCCGGCGAAGTAGGTGCGCGAGGCCCCCTCGATCACGTACCCCAGCGCGGGCGCCAGCCGGGGTCCAAACGGCAGCCGCCGCCCGTCGTGCCGCGCGCTGACCACCCGGACCCGTACGCCGCCGCCCGCTGCGCCCTCCCCGCGGACGCCGTCCCGCACGGCCACCGTGTCGCCCGGCGCCACCTCCGTGACCACCAGCCCCCGCACCCCGGCTATCCGCGCCAGCCCCGGCACCGCGCCCGGCGCCCCGCGGGGCACCAGCAGCCGGGTCCCGCGCGCGAGGCGCGCCAGCGAGGGCAGGTGCAGGTGGTCCGCGTGCAGGTGCGAGACGAGCACCGCGTCGGCGACCGCCGCCTCCGGCGGGGGCACCGCCCCGCGACGGCGCCTCAGGTGCGCGAGTCGGCGCGCGAAGAGCGGGTCCGTGAGCAGCCGGACACCGGAGTCCTCGACCGTGCACGTGGCGTGGCCCCACCAGGTGATCTCCACCGGCCCCTGATCCCCTCCCTCGAATCCCGCGTCCCGCTCGCCACCGGGTCCCGTCCGAGCCTAAAGGCTGCCCGCCCAAACCGCCCGGAACCGGGGCTCCACGCCCCCTCCTCCCCGGCGGCGGATCGGAGTAGGGTCGGGCGGCATGGATGAGCTGCGCGTGGCCGCGATCGCCAGCCTGGCCCCGCTGGAGGGTCTGGACACGGATCCCTTCGCCGTCGACACCCGGAGCCAGCACGCCATGTGCGCCCGCTGGGCGGCCGACCGGGGCTACGTGGTGACCCGCCAACTCTTCGTCTACGGGCTGCGCGCCGACCACTGCGGGCTGTGGAACGACGTCGACGCCGGCCGCGTCGACCTGTTCGTCACCGCCAACCACCGGGTGCTGACCCGCGCGCTGCGCTCCGTGGACGAGTTCACCGCCGAGTGCGCACGGCGCGGCGTAAGGCTGGAAACCGCCGGTCTCGACGAGCCCCGCTACACCTCCGCGATGAAGGCCGAGGTACACCGCCGGCTCTCCATGCCGACCGCCGGATACGACGGCACGTAGGCGCCCCGAGCGTGCGCGCACGCAGACCCGCGACGCCCCCCGGCGCAGCGGGCCGCCGCCCCCGTACGCACATCCGCCGCCCGTGTCACCCGGCCGGGCGGGCGCCGCTGTGCGAGCCTGGACACCGTGGGGACGGGGGCCCGTCGGCGCGGTGCGGGCCACGGTGGTGAGGCGGGTCGGGCGTGTTGCGAGGCCGGTGGCGGAGTACGGGCGGCGCCCTGGTGCGCGTGGCCATCGTCTGGGTGGTGTCCACTCTCACCATGCTCGCCCTGGCCGGAATCCTCCCCGACTTCCGGCTCCAGGCGGGCGCGGGCGGCGACCGCGACAGCATCACGCGGATAGGTCTGACGGCCGCCATCGGCGCCGGTGCGTTCGGTCTGCTGAGCGCGCTGGTGTGGCCGGTTCTCGTACGCGCCCTGCTGCTCGTGCCGGCCCTGGTCCTCGGCCTGCTCGTCTTCTTCCTCAACGGTTCGCTGCTGCTGCTGGCCCTCAGCCTGATCCCGGCCGGCCGCGGCGAGGCGGACCCCGAGACGGCGGTGGTGGTCGCCGCCTTGATGTCCGCCGTCGCGTCCGCGACCTCCACCGCACTCGCCGTACGGGACGACGAGGCCTACCGGCGCCGGCTCTACCGGCTCGCCGACCGGCGCCGGCGCCGCCAGCACCGCGAGGGCGCGCCCGGGGCCGACGAACGCGCCCCCGCCGTGGTGTTCCTGCAGCTCGACGGGGTCGGGTACGAGGTGCTGCGGCGGGCGGCCGGCAGCGGCCTGATGCCGACGGTGGCCGACTGGCTCGACCGCACCCACCGCGTCACCTCCTGGCGCACCGACTGGTCCAGCCAGACCGGCGCCAGCCAGCTCGGCATCCTGCACGGCTCCAACTTCGACGTCCCGGCCTTCCGCTGGTACGAGAAGGACACCGGCGAGGTGGTCGTCTGCAACCGGCCCACCAGCGCGGCCGACCTCCAGCGGCGGGCCGTCGAACGCACCGGGGACGGGGGCCTGCTCACCCTCGACGGGGCCAGCCGCGGCAACCTCTTCAGCGGCGGCGCCGGCCAACTGGCGCTCGTCCTGTCCGTTTCCGCCCGGCGGGGGCCGCAGAACCGCTCCCGCGCCGGTTACTTCGCGTACTTCTCCGACCCGGCCAACGCGGTCCGCACGGCGCTCTCCTTCGTCGCCGAGGTGGCCCGCGAGATCACCCAGTCGCTGCGCCGCCGCCTGCGCGGGGACCGGCCACGGGTTTCGCGCGGCGGGCTGTACCCCTTCATCCGGGCCTTCGCGACGGTGGTGGAGCGCGACGTCGTGGTCGCCGCGGTGATCGGCGACATGCTGGCCGGGCGCGCCGCGGTCTATGCCGACCTGGTCGCCTACGACGAGGTCGCCCACCACTCGGGCCCGCGTTCGCGGGACACCGAGCAGGTGCTCGCCCGCCTCGACCGCAGCCTCGCGCTGATCGCCCGGGTCGCGGAGCACGCGCCGCGCGAGTACCGGATCGTGCTGCTCTCGGACCACGGCCAGAGCCCGGGGGAGACCTTCCTGGCCCGGTACGGGCTCACCCTGAAGGACCTGGTCCGCGCGGGCTGCGGGCTCCCGGTGTCCCGGAAGGCCGGCCGCACCCACAGCGGCGCCGAGGCGCGGGCCGCCGTACGGGCCGCCCTGCACCGGCCGGTGGAGGAGACCGACGAGGAGGTGCGTCCCGGGGCGGGCCCGGACCCGGTGGTACTGGCCTCGGGCAACCTCGGGCTGATCTCCTTCCCGGACCTGCCCGGACGGGCGTCCAGGGAACGCATCGAGCGCGCCCACCCGGCGCTGCTGTCCACCCTGGCGAACCATCCCGGGGTCGGGTTCCTGCTCGTCGACGGGACCGTCCTCGCGGCCGGCGGGGCCGAGGCCCGGCTGGACGAGCCGGGCGCGGCGGAGGAACTGCTCGCCCCCTTCGGCCCGGGCGCGGCGCGAGCGGTCCGGCGGACCGACACCTTCCCGCACGTGGCCGACGTGATGGTGAACTCGGCCTACGACCCGGAGACGGGCACGGTGCACGCCTTCGAGGAGCAGATCGGCTCGCACGGCGGCCTCGGCGGGGAGCAGGGCCACCCCTTCCTGATGTGGCCGGTGGAACTGTCCGAGCCGGTGTACCGGCCGGACGGCGAGCTGGTGGGCGCGGAGGCGGTCCACGAGGTTCTGCGCCGCTGGCTCACCGAGGCGGACGGCCCCCAGGTCCCGGTCCCCCCGGAGGCGCCCCCGGAGGTCTCCGTGGCCCCGGGCACGGACCCGGCGCCCGCGCCGTAGGGCATCCCGCGGCCGCCGGCCCCGGGCGTACTTTGGAAACAGAGTCCATCAGGGGGGCTCCGAGGGGTCGCCATGTCCGCGATCAGCAACACCATCGACATAGACCGCAGTCCCGGGGACGTGTACTCGTACATCACGGACCCCACGCACCTGCCGGAGTGGCAGGACAGCGCCGTGTCGGCCGTGCCGGTCGGCGATCTTCCCGTCCACGTCGGCTCGAAGATACTCGTCACCCGGCAGATCGGCCGCCGCACGATCCCCACGACCATGGAGGTCGTGGAAATGGATCCGCCGAGGAGCTGGCACTTCCACGGGATCCAAGGGCCGGTCCGGCCGGACGTACGGGGCCGCATCGAATCCCTCGACGGAGGCACCCGCTCGCGCGTGACCATCGCCGTCGACTTCGAGGGCCACGGCCTGGGCAGGGCGCTCGTCCCGCTCGCGGTCAAACCCATGGTCCGCAAGGAGATGCCCCGCAGCGAGGAGAAGCTCAAGCACCTGCTGGAGCACTCCGCGGGCTGATTCCCGCTGGGACGCCCCGGGAGAAACCGGATGCTCCGTATCCCGGACTCCCTAAGGACATCCCCACTTCCCGCCGAGGAGGTGGCCCGCTGCACCTTCGGGGTGGTCCTCGACACCTCGGGATCGATGAACGCCGCCCTGGACGGCGAGTGCGACACCCTGCGGATCCGGCGCGAGCACGCCTATCTGATCCCGCAGGGTGCCTCCCTGCCGTTCGCGCCCCGGGGGCCGGTCTTCCGACCGACCTGACGGTTTAGTCGAGGTAGTCGCGCAGCACCTGCGAGCGCGACGGGTGACGGAGCTTGGACATGGTCTTCGACTCGATCTGGCGGATGCGCTCACGGGTGACCCCGTACACGCGGCCGATCTCGTCGAGGGTCTTCGGCTGGCCGTCGTTGAGGCCGTAGCGCATGGAGACCACGCCCGCCTCGCGCTCCGAGAGCGTGCCCAGGATGGACTGGAGCTGCTCCTGGAGGAAGGTGAAGGAGACCGCGTCGGCCGGCACGACCGCCTCGGAGTCCTCGATGAGGTCGCCGAACTCGCTGTCGCCCTCCTCACCCAGGGGGGTGTGCAGGGAGATCGGCTCGCGGCCGTACTTCTGGACCTCGATGACCTTCTCGGGGGTCATGTCGAGTTCCTTGCCCAGCTCCTCCGGAGTGGGCTCCCGGCCGAGGTCCTGGAGCATCTGGCGCTGGACACGGGCCAGCTTGTTGATGATCTCGACCATGTGGACGGGGATGCGGATGGTGCGCGACTGGTCGGCCATGGCACGCGTGATCGCCTGCCGGATCCACCAGGTCGCGTACGTGGAGAACTTGAAGCCCTTGGTGTAGTCGAACTTCTCCACGGCGCGGATCAGACCGACGTTGCCCTCCTGGATCAGGTCCAGGAAGAGCATGCCGCGGCCGGTGTAGCGCTTGGCGAGGGAGACCACGAGGCGGAGGTTGGCCTCCAGCAGGTGGTTCTTGGCCCGGCGGCCGTCCTCGACGAGGATCTCCAGCTCGCGCTTGAACGCGGGCTTGTGGTCCTCCTCCTCTTCGAGCTTGTACTCGGAGAAGAGACCGGCCTCGATGCGCTTGGCGAGCTCCACCTCCTGCTCGGCGTTGAGCAGCGGCACCTTGCCGATGAGCTTGAGGTAGTCCTTGACCGGGTCGGCGGTGGCACCGGCGACCATGACGGTCTGGGCCGGGGCGTCGTCCTCGTCGTCGTCGGACAGGACGAAGCCGGCGCTGCCGCCCGTCTTGGGCGTCTCCTTCTCGTCGCCCTCGTCCAGGTCCTCGGCCGCCCAGTCCTCGCCCAGGGTCACGGGGGCGTCGCCCTCGTCACCGTCCTTGGCGGTCTTCTTCGTGGCGGCCGTCTTCTTCACGGCGGTCTTCTTCACGGCGGTCTTCTTGACCGCACGCTTCTTGGGCGCGGCGGCGGCATCAGCCGCCACCTCCTCCTCGGTCCCGGAGGCCGACGGGTCGGATATCGCCGCGGCGGTGGCGGGGGCCGCCGTCTTGCGCGCACCGATGAGGCGCGGCGGGGCGGCGGCCTTCTTGGCGACGGTGCGCGCCGGGGCGGCGGCCGCCTTGCGCGTCTTCTTGGCGGGAGCCTTCGTGGCGGGGGCGGCGCTGACGTGCAGCGCGACGCCCTCCTCGTCCAGGACCTGGTTCAGGCTGCGCAGGACCCGCTTCCACTGGTCCACCGGGATGCGGCCGGCCTCGAAGGCCTGGCGCACGTCATCACCGTTGATGTGACCCTGCTCGCGGCCGCGCTCGACAAGCGCGACCAGGGCCTCTGATTCGGCGATTTCCGTGGGGAACGTACGGGACGGGCTGAGCGACACAAGGAGCCTCTCGTTGCGAACAGATAAGGGGTGGCGGGACATCATCGCGCGAACTCGGGAAACAGACCCGAGGGGGGTCTGTATTCCGGGCCGCACGAGGACACCTGTCGGTTCATCGCATGCCCGAGTAGATTCGTTACGCGCTGAATTGAGTGACCTGCGCCACGCCGTGACCGGAGAGCCGGTCGCGGGTGGTCGCGTCCGCCCGTTTTGTCAGCCCGTTTTGCGGGCTTCGATGAGAAAGCGGGCGGTGTGCGCGACGAACGGGCCTTCGTGCGCGATCTGTTCGTGCAGCTCGCGCAGCCGGGCCCGATGCTGCCCGACCGTGAAGCCCGGCACCATCCAGATCACCTTCCTCAGAAAGTAGATCACGGCTCCGATGTCGTGGAACTCCGTCCGCAGCCGCTCGGAGCGCAGATCGACCACCTCCAGTCCCGCCTTCGTGGCCTCGGCGACCGCGTCGTCGGGGTGCCGGGCCCGCCGGACCGCCTCCGGCTGCGGGCCCAGGAAGTACTCCACGAGCTCGAAGACGCTCGCCGGCCCGACCTGCTGGGAGAAGTACGTGCCACCGGGCTTCAGCACCCGCGCGATCTCCTCCCACCAGATCGTCACCGGATGCCGGCTGGAGACGAACTCGAAGGCCTCGTCGCCGAACGGCAGCGGCGGCTCGTCGGAGTCCGCGACCACCACGGTGCCGAGCGGGTGCAGCAGCCTTGTCGCCTTGTCGACGTTCGGCGGCCAGGATTCGGTGGCCACCGTCAGCGGGGGCAGGGGCCCGGCTCCGGCGAGCACCTCCCCGCCGCCGGTCTGGATGTCCAGGGCGGAGCCGACCCGCGCCAGGTGCCGGGCCAGGAGGCGCTGGTACCCCCAGGAGGGGCGCTGCTCGGTGGCGCGGCCGTCGAGCCAGGAGAAGTCCCAGCCGTCCACGGAGACGGATTCCGCTTCCGCGACGAGATGGTCGAAAGTGCGCGTCATGTCTCGATCGTCCCAGGTCCGGCGCCGGTCATCCACCGGATTGCCGGGCGGGGCCACGCCGGACCCGGCGGACGTGTCGGGAGGCGGTCGCCTACACTGGGCGGCGGGCCGTGACTGGCGTTCGGGTGGATCACCACCGGGGAGCGGCCCGGCGTACTCCCGCATCCCGTACGCCGACTGCCGCGCGCCTGGGCGAACCGCGATCCCGCAGCGACGCTCAGGAGCCCCGATGACGACCCAGACGACCGCCCAGACGACCGCCCAGACGACCGCCCAGACCGGTTCCGCCGCCCCGGACGTTTCCGGCGCCCAAGCCGCCCGGCTGATGGACGGCACCGCCCTCGCCCGCCGCATCTCGGAGCGGACCGCCGAGTACGCCGCGAAGATCACCGAGCGCACCGGTACCTCGCCCTGTCTGGCCACCGTGCTCGTCGGCGAGGACCTCGCGTCCGTCACCTACGTCCGCATGAAGCAGAACCGCTGCGCCAAGGCCGGGATCACCTCCCGCCACGTGGAGCTGCCCGCCGCGACGACCACCGAGGAGCTCGTCGCCACCCTGACCGCGCTCTCCGAGGACCCGGAGATCAGCGGCATCCTGCTCCAGCACCCCGTCCCGCACCACATCGACGAGCGCGCCGCCTTCGAGGCCATCGCCCCGGGCAAGGACGTCGACGGGGTCACCATGCACTCCTTCGCCGCCATGGGCTTCGGACTGCCGGGCTTCGTCTCCTGCACCCCCGGCGGCATCATGCGGCTGCTGGAGGCCTACGACGTGGACCTGACCGGCAAGCACGCCGTGGTCGTCGGCCGCAGCGCGATCCTGGGCAAGCCCGCCGGGATGCTGCTCCTGGAACAGAACGCCACCGTCACCTACTGTCACTCCCGCACCGTGGACCTGCCGTCCATCGTCCGCCAGGCGGACGTGCTGGTCGCCGCCGTCGGCAAGGCCGAATTCATCCGCGGCGAGGACATCAAGCCGGGCGCCGTGGTCCTGGACGCCGGCTACAACGAGGGCAACGTCGGCGACGTCCACTTCGAGTCGGCCGCCGCCCGCGCCTCCCTGATCACCCCGGTCCCGGGCGGCGTCGGCCCGATGACCATCGCGGTGCTGCTGGAGCAGACCGTCCAGGCCGCCGCCGCGCAGGCGGGGCTGGCCCTCGCGGACCTCTGACCCGTCCCGCACCCCCCGTCGCGGGCGGAACGCCCCGGGCCCTTCGGCCCGGGGCGTTCCGTTTCCCGTGGTAACGGGCCGGAAGGACGATCCGGGACCGGCGCGGCCGGGCTCCAATGAAAATGTGAAGCCTTCGATGGACATGCAGAAGCCCCCGGCGTCGGACGCAGCACCGGACGCGGCGGCGGTGGGCGGGAAGCGCCACCCGCGCGGGCTCGCCACCCTCGTCCTCGCCGAGCTGTGGGAGCGGTTCAGCCTCTACGGCATGGTCGCCATCCTCGTGCACTTCCTCGCCGCCTCCCGCGGCCACGGGGGCATGGGACTCCACGAGGGCACCGCGGAGGCCGTGGAGGGCGTCTACATGGCCATGATCTCGCTGCTGGCGCTGCCCGGCGGCTGGATCGCCGACCGGTTCCTCGGCGCCCGGCGGGCCCTCCTGTGGGGCGGTGTGGTCATCATGGCCGGCCACGTCCTGATGGCAGTCCCGAACCCGGTCTTCGTCTGGCCCGGGCTGGTCCTCATCGTCATCGGCACCGGCCTGCTCAAGCCGAACATCTCCGCGCTGGTCGGCCGGCTGTACGCCGCCGACGACGACCAGCGGCGCGACGCCGGCTACTCGATCTTCTACATGGGCATCAACCTCGGCGCCGTCATCGCCCCGCTCGTCGTCGGCTACCTCGGCGAGGAGGTCAACTGGCACCTCGGCTTCGGCGCCGCCGCCGTCGGCATGGCCCTCGGCCTGGTCCAGTACGTCCTCGGCGGCCGCCGCCTGTCGGAGCAGCTGCGGGCGGAGCCCGTGGTCCGGCTCACCGCCGCCGAGCGGTCCAAGCTGCGCAAGTCCTCCTCGTACGGCCTGGTCTTCACCGCCGTACTGATCACCCTGCTGGCCGCCTCGCACGCGCTGAGCATCGACAACATCACCTTCGTGCTGACGATCGTCGCCGTCGTGGTCCCGGCGGGCGTGCTGCTCTCGATGTACCGCAGCCCCAAGATCGACCATGTCGAGAGGACCCGGCTGCGGGCCTACGTCTGGCTCTTCCTGGCCGCCACGCTGTTCTGGCTGGTCTACGACCAGATGGGCAACGAACTGAACATGTTCGCCGCCCAGAAGACCGACCTGTCCCTGCTCGGGCGGCACATCCCGGCGAGCTGGACCCAGTCGCTGCCCTCGCTGTTCGTGATCATCCTGGCCCCCGTCTTCGCGGCCTTCTGGGTGCGCCGCGGCAAGCGCATGAGCACCCCGTTCAAGTTCGGTCTGGCCCTGCTGCTGACCGGCGCCTCCTTCGTGGTCATGTCCGTCGCCGCGGCCATCGCCTCCAGCGGGGTCAAGGTCTCGCTGATGTGGCTGGTGGGCGTGTACGTGATCCAGGTGATGGGTGAGATGTGCCTGAGCCCGGTCGGCCTCTCGGTCACCACGAAGCTCGCCCCGCGGGCCTTCACCAACCAGATGATGGGCGTCTGGTTCCTCGCCGCCGCCACCGGAGACGCGATCGGCGCGCAGCTGCCCCGGCTCGACGCGGTCATCGGCCAGAGCCGGAACTTCCTGTGGCAGGGCGCCGTGGTGATCGTGGCCGGTGCGGTGATGGTCTTCTTCACCAAGCGGCTCAAGGTCCTCACGGGCGAGGCGGCGGCGAGCCGCGAGGCGGTCGCGGTGGCGGCCTGACGGCGGTCGCGGTGGCGGCCCGGCGGCACCCCGACGGCGCCCGGCTCAGACCCGGGCCGCGGCCCGGCGGCGGGCCTCCGCCACGATGGGCGAGGTGTGGAACTCGCGGGCCAGCTCCGTCAGCGGCCGGGACCCGAGGCGGCAGGGCTCGGCGGGACCGCACCCGGGGCCCGGTTCCACCCGGCCGGCGGCGCTCCGGCGCCGGCACGCGACGGCGAGCACGGCCGCGTCCGCCACCAGGGCGGCGCCCCGCTCGCACCGGCCCCGGGCGAGCGCGGCCTCGTAGGCCTCGCTCCGGACGGCGGGGTCGAACCAGGAGGCGAGCGCCAGCAGCCCGTCGTCGATCACCGATTCGCGGTGGATCAGCCGGATCCCGACCGGGGACCACCAGGTCAGCGGCACCGTCGTCACGCTGGACGAGGCGAACCCGTTCAGGGCCTTCCACAGCGGCCGCAGCCGGCGGTACTGGCTGAACTCCTGCCAGGCCGCCGATTCGCCGACCAGGGGCACGATGAACCCGATCCCGACCAGCAGGGCCGCCGCGGAGGCCAACGGCGGCGCGAGGTGGGTGGACAGCCCGTCCCAGTCGCGGCCGGACCAGCGGGCTCCGACCGCCGCCCACTTCGCGACGAGGTAGCCCACGTCCATCACCATGCCGAACATCAGCAGCGCCAGCCCGGTGCGCAGGGCCCGTAGCGCCGGGTCCACGCGCCGCAGCCACTTCCAGCACAGCAGGGTCAGCGCCGTGCTGCCGACGGCGTGGGCGGTCAGGTAGAGCGCGATCATCTCGCGGATCCACGGGGTGTTGGCGTAGTACGTGTCCAGGTCCCGCAGCCGCTCCACCGGCGCGTCCCCCATGACGAACAGGAAGACGATCGTCACCACGACGGCGCTGTACGCCACCACCGTGATCCCGGTGGCCCGCAGGACGCCCGGGGTCGGGCCGCCGCCCCAGTGCAGGATCAGCACGATGCACGAGGCGGAGAACGCGGTGAGCACGCTGTAGACCAGGGGCGCGGAGAAGTTGACGATCCCGGTGAGGCGGTTGACCGCGGCGATCGTCGGCGGCCCGGACAGGAACATGGCGAGGGAACCGACGACCAGCAGCGTGCACACGGCGCGCATCAACGGCTGGTCCCAGCCGTCGCGCAGGGTCGGAGCCTTGATGACCAGTGCCAGGACGATCACGAACCCCGGCACGTAGAGGATGAGCCCGTCCGACATCGGGCGTCTAGCGGGCTTCGACGGGGTCGGCCCCTTGGTCGAGTCCCGCGACGCTCCGCTCGGCCGCGGTCAGCGGCGGGGCCTTGAGCGCGCCCCGCTCCGAGGCGCGCAGGACCTGCCAGACCACCGCGGGCCTGACCCAGTGGGTGGGCGGGCTGGTCATGGTGATGACCTCCAGGAAGGCGTCGGTCAGCGCCTCCCGGGTGGTGGCCCCGGTCACCAGCCGCGAGACGTAGGAGTTGAGCAGGCCGGCGCCGGCGCGCGGCCGCATGCCGGTGGCGCCCGGGTACAGGATGTCCTGCGAGGTGGCGAGCTCCCAGGCGGTGGCCACCTGCGGGGCGAGGGCGCGCTGCGCCTCCATGCCGAGGGAGGGGTGGGTCAGACCGCCCTTGGAGCGCAGCAGGGCGCGGACGGCGAGCAGGCCCTGGGCCGCGACCGTCATGCCCTGGCCGTAGAGCGGGTTGAAGGTGGCGACCGAGTCGCCGACCGCGAAGAAGCCGTCGGGGAGCTCGGCCTTCTCGAAGAAGAGCCGGCGGTTGGCGGTGCCCTGGGTGACGGCGACGTCGGTCAGCGGCTTCCTGCCCTCCAGGAGCTCGCCGACGATCGGGTCGCGGATGCCCTTGGCGAACGGGATGAACTCGTCGGGGTCGCCGGTGGGCTGGCCGCCCCGGGTCCCGGAGAGGGTGGCCTGCCACTGGCCGTTCTCGATGGGGACGATCGTCGCGGTCTGGCCGGGGACCGGGACCCGGGGGTCGGACTGGACGTTGACGATGGGGAAGCCCATCTCGTGGGCTCCGGCGGGGGCCTCGAAGATCCTGGTCGCGTAGACGAGGCCGGAGTCGACCTCCGCCTGCCGGATGCCCTCCACACCGAGCGCCTGGAGCCAGGCACGGGCCCGGGAGCCGCGGCCGCTCGCGTCGACCACCAGGTCGGCGGTGATCAGCCGGCCCTCTTCCTCCGGGGTGTCGACGCGGACGCCGGTGATCCGCGCGGCGGTGCCCTCCAGGGACCGGACCCGGCTGCGCTGGAGGGTGGTGACCCCGTCGAGGGCGATCACCCGGGCGCGCACCACCGAGTCGAGGAGGTCGCGGCTGCAGGAGATGTTGAACTGCTTCTCCCCGTAGCGGGGGATCCAGCCCTGGGCGGTCTTGGTGACCAGGTCGGTGGGCAGGCTGCGGCGGATCGCGCCCGCTTTCGTCCAGTCCTCCATGATGCCCGGCAGAATGTCCGCGATGGCGCGGGCGCCGCCCGACCACATGACGTGGACGTGGCGGGCCTGCGGCAGTCCGCGCCGGGGCTCCGGGAGCTCGGGGAGGGTGTCGGCGTCGATGATGGTCACCGCCGCGTGCTCGGCGAGGACGGCGGCCGCCAGGAGGCCGGCCATGCTGCCTCCGATGACGACGGCGTGGCGGGGCGGGGAAGACTGGGTGTGGCGGGGCGGGGAAGACTGGGTCATCGTGTGGTGCTCTCTGTCAGGGCCGTGCGCGTGCGCATCGGCGAAGTAGGTGCGTCGGCGGGAAGGCGGTGGTCAGCCGCCGGAGGGCATGCTCCGGGGCCCGCTCAACGTCCACAGCCGAACGAGGTCTTGATGCGCTCGATCGCCTCGGGTACCTGCTCTTCCCGGGGCGGGGGCAGGAAGGTCTTGAGGATCTTTCCGAGGTGCAGGCCGAAGGTCTCCGCGCGGATCTCCGCGGGATCGCTGCCGTCGGCCCGGGCGGCCGCCTGCCGCAGTACGGTGCTCAGCCCCTCCTCGGAGTGCAGCAGCAGCTCGGCCAGGCCGCCGCCGCGGCCGGTCAGCCGGGCGGCCACCGCCATGCCCTCGCCGTGCCGGTCGCAGGTGCCCTCGTCCAGGTGCCACAGCTCGTGGCAGGCGATGACGAGCTGGTGCTCGGGGCGGGTGCGCTCCTCGATGACGAGGAGGTCGCGGTCCTCCATCTCCAGCCACAGCCCGCTGGCGGTATCGGGCGGGAAGGCGGCGAACCGGAACAGCACCGGCCGGTCGTGGTCGCGGCCGCGACCGTACGCGGCGCACAGGCCGCCGATGATGCCGGGGGCGTCCGTGTTCGGAACCAGGCGCGCGGCCGCCAGCAGATCGGCGCCGAGCTTCCGCATGGCCCGTGTGGTCCTCATCGCGCTCCCCCTTCGGCACTGCGGTCGTCGGCGTCGTCGGTGCCCTTGGTGCCCTTGCTGCCCTTGGTGTCCTCGGTGCCGTCCGGCCGGCTCGGGACGGCGGAGCGGCTCGGGATGGCCGGGCGGCTCGGGATGGCCGGGCGGCTCGGGACGGCCGACTGGCTCGGGACGGCGGAGCGGCTCGGGATGGCCGGGCGGCCCAACTGCCCCTCCCGTGCCAGCAGATCGTCCAGGTGGTCCGCCAGGGCCTTCCAGCCGCCCGGGGAGAGCCGGCCCGCCCGGGTCACGATGCTGCGCACGTCGTGTGCCCGCAGCACGGCGAGCATCGGGTTCTCGGCGGGCCGTTCCGCGGATTCCAGTTCCCGCTCGATCCCGGCGAGGGCGGCGCTCAGCGCCTCGGAGTCCCGGGCCAGCAGGAAGCCGCTCTCGACCCCGTAGAAGCGCTGGATCCCGGCGGCCGCCGCCAGGTTGGGGAGCCCCTCGCCCTGGGCGAGGCGGGTCAGCGACTGGCCCGAGGCGTCGAAGGAGCCGGCGATGGCGGAGAGGGAGTGGGCCTGTCCGTCCGCGCGGGGGCGGGTGCGGCGCAGGTGCTCGAAGCGCAGGCGCACCTGTTCCTTGAGCGGGAGCCGGGGCGGTGTGCCGTCGAGCGTGAGCCGGATGTCCTCCGGCGTGATGCCGGTGAGGTACGAGAGGCGCTCGAGGTCGTCCGGGGCTCCCGGGGCTCCCTCCGCCCGGCCCCCGGGCCCGTCGGTGGCCAGGGCCCGTTCCACCGCGCTCTTGCTGTCGGCGAGCAGGAATCCGGGATAGACCCCGAAGAACCGCTGCACCCCCGCCGCGTGACCGAGCCGGGGCAGTCCGGTGCCCGCGTTGAGCGGGCCGAGGGAGGCGCCGGGGGCGTCGAAGTCCTCGGCGATCGCGGCGAGCGACCACTCCTTGCCGTGTTTGTCGCGCCGGGTGGCGCGCAGCCGCAGGAAGCGCTGGTGCACCCGGGCGCAGAGCGGCAGCTCGGCGGCGGTACCCGTCAGCACCGCGGGGACGCGCTCCGGTGCGACTCCGGACAGGTGGCTGAGCCGTTCCACGGCGAGCACGCGATCCGGGTCCTGGCCGTGTCGCTCCGCCGACGCCACGACGCGGGCCCAGGCCGCGGTCAGGTCGGATCGGTCGGCGGCGCGCACCAGGCGTTTCTCCGTCAGCAGAGAGAAGGTTCGATGTGGTTGCTCTGCGTAAAGCCTAGCCCCCCGGTGAGTGGCCGAACAGAAGTACCCCCCACCTTTCTTTCCGTCCGCCTCAAAAAAGGTGGGGCCGAGGCGAGGTCGAAGGCGAGGTCGAACGCGGGGGCGGGGGTGGGGTGGAGGGCCAGGCCAAGGGCGAGGCCGCGGAAAGGGTCCCGCCTGCCCGGGGGGTGCGCATTACCTCCGGGGTAATCGACCGGTGCGGGCCCCGGCGGCACAGTGGAGCCATCGGGTTCCGGGGCCGCGCACTCGGCTCCGGGGCCCGGACCGTCCGTACCCCAGCACCACAACCGACCCTCGACGGAGGCTGATCCGCCATGTCCGCAGCCCTGCTCACCGCCGTAGCCCGTACCGCCGCCCCCGGGGCCGCCCTACGCCGCTTCCTCGCCCTCGACTCCGTCGTCAGCACCGGCAACGGGCTCGCCTACCTCGCCTTCTCCGCGCCCCTCGGCCGGCTGCTCGGCATCGGGCAGGGGCTGCTGCTGGGACTCGGGGCGTTCATGGTGCTCTACGGGGCCGGCGTCGGCCTGCTGGCCTCGCGCCGGCAGCCCCCGGTCTTCCCCGTCAAGCTCGTCGTCGAAGGCAACTACGCCTGGGCCGCGCTCAGCCTCGTCGCCCTCTTCGTCTGGTTCGAGCCCACCGCCGCCGGGGCGGTGTGGACCGCGGCGCAGGCGCTCGTCGTCGCCTCCTTCGCCGTCTTCCAGCAGCTCGCGCTGCGCGCGGACTCAGGGCGCCAGTGACCGCAGGTACTTCACCGTCGCCGGGTCGGCCGGCAGGAGCGTCTCGATGGCCAGCTCGGCGACCGTCACGTCCATGGGGGTGTTGAAGGTGGAGATGGAGGACACGAAGGAGAGCAGGTGCCCGTCGTGCTCGATCCGCAGGGGGAGCGCGAGGTACGCGACGGCCTCGACCGGGCCGTCCCCGTACGGGCCGTCCCCGCCGGGTCCCCCCGCCGCGTCGGGCAGCGGATAGGCCGCCACCTCCTCGTACAGCGCGCGCAGCGGCGCCGACCGGGCCAGTGCGATCTGCCGCTCCATCTGGGCCAGCAGGTGTCCGCGCCACTCGCGCAGGTTGCGGATCCGGGGGGCGAGGCCCTCCGGGTGCAGGGTCAGCCGCATCACGTTGAGGGGACCGGCCAGCAGGTGCTCCGGCATGCCCTCCATCAGCATCAGGATGCCCCGGTTGGCGGCCACCACGTCGTACGCAGCGTCCACCACCAGCGCCGGATACGGCTCGTAGGCGGTCAGCAGCCGTTCCAGCCCCTCGCGCAGCACCTCCATCGAGGGATCGCCGAGCGGGGTGTGGGCGTACCGGGGTGCGTAACCCGCCGCCACCAGCAGGGCGTTGCGGTCCCGCACCGGAACTTCCAGGTGGTCCGCGAGCCGCAGCACCATATCCTCGCTCGGCCGGGACCGGCCCGTCTCCACGAAGCTGATGTGCCGGGAGGAGGAATCGGCGCGGCCCGCCAGCTCCAGCTGGCTGAGCCCGCGCCGTTCCCGCCAGGTGCGCAGCAGGGCGCCTACCGTCAAGGGCGCAGCAGTCGTCATACCGCGACGTTAGCCCAGCCCGCTCACCCCACGTCGAACACGTTCCGCAGGCCGAGACGGTAGCGCCACAGGTCGTGCCGCTTGGCGGACTCCACCTCAGGGGCCCGGTAGAGCCCGCGCACCGTGCACCGGGGGGCCGGTGAACCATCCCTGTCCAGCAGGGAGTTGACGGCGGCCCGGGCCGAGGCGTTGGCCCCCTCCATCGTGGCCAGGTCGATGTCGACGGACACGTAGTCCCCGCTGAGGAAGAAGTTCGGGATCCGGGTGCCGGCGCTCGGCCGGTTGTGGAAGGTCCCGGTCGGGTGGATCAGCAGCTCGTCCTGGTTGGTCGGACGGGGCGTGCCGAGCCCGTCCACCCCCGGGTCCAGGAACCACGAGTGCAGCTTTCCGTCCGACAGCAGGGTCTTCCCGGTGTCGTTGAGCGAGGCCTTGAGCTGGGCCCACACCTCGCGGGCGACCTCCTCGCGGGTGCACTGCTTGGCCGTCTTCCCGTAGAGGATCCCGGGCTTGTCCCACTCGGAGATGTCCACCGACAGGCAGTCCACGGCCGCGCCGTCCCCGTAGTCGGCGGGGAAGTCCCGCGACGGCCAGTGTTCGGCCTGCTGGATCGCCGTCAACGACCACGGAGAGTCGATGCAGTTGAGGTGACCGTGCACCAGGGGTGCGCGCTCGGTGAGGTAGAACTGGATGCCGGTCATCCAGTCCGTCCGCAGCAGGTCGCACCGGCCGAGCATCGGGTCGGCCGCGCGCAGCGCCGGGCTCCAGGTGCGCCGGGCGTGTTCGACCGGCAGGGCGCTGATGTAGTGGTCGGCGGTGACCGTCCGCGTGGTTCCGGCCGGGTCTTCGATGAGGACGCCGCTCACGCGGCCGTCCCCGTACCGGACTTCCCGTACCGTCCATCCGATCCTGAACTCCACGCCCAGCGTGCGCAGATGGGCCTCCCACGGGTCGATCCACGCCTCGTTGGTGGGCAGGTTCAGGATCCGGTCCGGCGGGCCGTCGGCGCCGCGGCCCAGCAGGTTGAAGACGAAGGCCTCGCCGAGCGTGCCGACGGTGCGGGTCGAGGCCTCCTCCGCCTTGGTGGCCACGATGTTGCGGGTGACGCCGATGGCGAGGATCCGCTGGTACTCGCTCGACATCCGGGCGGCCCGGGTGAACTCCCACCACGGGGTGCGCTCCCACTGCTCGTCGCGCCGCTGGTCGCAGCTGGTGAGGAAGACCAGGGCGCGGTCGACGAAGTACGCGGTCTCGTGGAGCGGAAGGCGGACCAGCGACTGGAGGATGCCGGTGAGGGCCCGGCGCAGCTCGTCGGGGGTCAGCTCGGCGGGGGAGTGGTCCGGCCAGGGGATGGGGGCGCGCAGGTCCTCGCGGCCGGCCGCCCGGGCGAACATCATCTCGCGCGGGGCGACCAGGTTGTCCCAGACCCCGTTGGCGTTGCCGGGGAAGGGGATGCGCCGCATCGTGTCCGGCAGGTTGTGATAGATCCCCGGGATGAAGCGGAAGCCGTGCTCGGCGGGGAGCGGGCGGCGGCCGCCCCGGGCGCTGCCGGGGACGTCCATGCTGCGGGCCTTGCCGCCGAGTGCCCGGCGCTCGTACACGGTGACGGCGTAGCCGCGTTCGGCCAGCTCGTGCGCGGCGGTGAGGCCGGCGACCCCGCCGCCGAGGACGGCCACGCGGCGTCCCTGCCCGGGAGCGGCGGTTCCCGCGGTTGCGGCCGCCGTCGCGGGCCCGGTGGCGGCCTCGGCCGTGGCCGGGAGGATCCCGGCGGCCGATAACGCGCCCGCGGTGGCGGCGGCCCCCGTGATGAAGGTGCGCCTGGAGTTTCCTGTGCGCGTCACGTCGATGCTCCCTCGATCGTCAGTTACCAGCGGTAACAGTCACGTCCGGCGCAGGAGCATAGGGGCGGCGCGATGGTCCCGGAAGGCGCGGAAGCACCCGCACGCACTATGGCGCGAAACCTTCCCTCCGGCCCGGGCTGTGCGAACCTTGACTCCACGTCAGGTCAATCGGGCAGTCGTGTACCGCACCCGGGTCATGTACGTCACCCGGGTCGTGCACGTCGCGCACATCGTGTACGGGGAAGGAGCCTGCGGATGTCGAGAGAGCCGCTTTCGCAGAAGGAGATCGAGGACCGGCTGCGGGAGCTCCCCGGCTGGGCCTTCGAGGACGACCGCATCATCCGCACCTACCGGCTGGGCAGCCACTTCGCGGCCAGCGCGCTGGTGAGCCATATCGCGAGCGTGCAGGACGAGTTGAACCACCACTCCGATCTCACCCTCGGCTACAACACCGTCCGCCTCGCCGTGAACACGCACGACGCGGGCGACTCCGTCACCGACGCCGACTTCGCCCTCGCCGAGCGCGTGGAATCCCTGGCTCCCGCCCACGGCGCCGCCTGATCCCGGAAGCACACACCTGATGCCCATGCCGCGACCGCTCCTCGACTACGACGCCGAAGCCGAGGCCTACGACGCCACCCGCGGCGGGGCCCCGCGCGCCGAGGCCGCCGCCGCGGCGGTCCTCGGCCTGCTCCCGCCGGACACCGGCACGCTGCTCGACCTCGGCTGCGGCACGGGCATCGTCACCACCCGCATCGCCGCCGCCCGCCCGGGGCTGCGCGTCTTCGGCGCGGACACCTCCTACGCGATGGCCGCCATGGCGCGGTCCCGGGGGATCCCGGTGGTTCTGGCCTCCGGGACCCGGCTCCCCCTCCGCGCGGGCTCGCTCGACGCGGTCAGCGCGGTCTGGCTGCTGCACCTGCTGCGCTCACCGGGCCTGGTGGCCGCCGTGATCGCGGAGGCCGGGCGGGTGCTGCGGCCCGGCGGGGTGTTCGTCACCACCGTCGACAAGGACGCCGCCCACGACGTGGGCAGCGACATCGACGCGGTGCTCGCCGAACACCTCGCCGTGACCCCCGCCGACTCCGCCGAGGCGGTCACCGGCCATGCCGCCGCGGTGGGCCTGCACCCGGCGAAGCCCTCTTCACCGGCCACGGCCAGGGCCGCACCCCGCGCGGGGCCGCGGAAGCGCTGCTCGCCGGGCGGTACGCCTCCCGGGTCCACCCGCGCGGGATCACCCCGCGCGAGCTCGCGGACCGGCTGGAACTCCTGCCGCGGCCGGACACCCCGCGCGCGGAGCCGACGTACCGGCTGCGCGGCTTCGTACGGGTGTGACGGGCGGGTCAGGGGCGGTCGGCCGGTGACCGCCGGCCGCCCCTGACCCCGCAGCCCCCCGCCGCCGCCCCCGCCGCCCGTCGTCCGTCAGGCGGGCTCCAGGCGCCACCACTGGGCCGGGGAGTCGGTGTCCTCGCACTGCCGGGCCCGGCCCTCCGCGTCCGCCTCCAGCGGCAGACCGCTGATGGCGGCGATCAGCGAGACCACGCCGGGGTCGTCGAGGTGCTCCTCCACGACCCACTCCTGCGCCCCGAAGGCGTTCGCCTTCCACACCTGGACCCGGGTGCCGCTCTCGGTCGAGGCGTTCGCGACGTCGAGCCGCTTGCCGTTGTGGACGCTGACCAGGTGGAAGATCCCGCCGCCGCTGTGCACCGGAGTGATCTCCCACTGCCGGGCCGCGGCCGGCTCGCCGTCCGGCCCGACCCAGACCCGGTTGCCGCTCTCGACCTGCAGCAGCAGCCCGCTCGCGGCATTGCGGATCCGGTAGACGCCGTCGGGCGCCTCGGCCGTGTCGCGCGCCGTCGCTTTCGCCGTCCCGTTAGCCGTCCCCTTCGGCGTCTCTTTGGCCGTCCCTCTCGTCGGCTCGCTCACCGGCGGCTCAGAAGTCGAACTCGGCCGGGTCGGGACCGATCCGCCGGCCCGCCCCGTCCGCGCCGATGGCGTCCAGCGCGGCGATGTCCGCGGCGTCCAGCTCGAAGCCGAAGACGTCCAGGTTCTCCCGGATCCGCGCCGGGGTCACGGACTTCGGGATCACCACGTTGCCCAGCCGCAGGTGCCAGCGCAGGACCACCTGCGCGGCCGAGCAGCCGTGCTTGGCGGCGATCGCGGTGACGGCGGGCAGGGTGAGCAGGTCCTTGCCCTGGCCGAGCGGGGACCAGGCCTCGGTGGCGATGCCCAGGCGCGCGTGCAGGGCGCGCAGCTCGGTCTGGGGGAGCAGCGGGTGGAGTTCGATCTGGTTCACCGCCGGAACCAGGGAGCTTTCGGCGCCGAGCCGTTCCAGGTCGGCGGGACGGAAGTTGGACACGCCGACGGCCTTGGCGCGGCCGCTCGCCGCGATCTCCTCGAAGGTCTTCCAGATGGTGAGGAAGTCGTCGCGCATCGGGCGCGGCCAGTGGATCAGGTACAGGTCGATCTCGTCGAGGCCCAGCTTGGCGAGCGAGGCGTCGAACTCGCGCAGGACGTTGTCCCGGCCCCAGGTCTCGGACTTCCCGTTCCACAGCTTGGTGGTGACGAACAGCTCCTCGCGCGGCACCCCGGCGGAGGCGATGGCCTTGCCGGTGCCCTCCTCGTTGCCGTAGATCGCGGCCGTGTCGATGCTGCGGTAGCCCGCCTCCAGCGCGGTCCGGACGGCCTGTTCCGCCTCGTCGTCCGGAACCTGCCAGACGCCGTAGCCGAGCTGGGGCATGAGCGTGCCGTTGTTGAGCTTGATGCCGGGGACCTGATTCACGTCGGTCGTTCCCTCTGGTCGTCGCTGGTGCGGTTGCTGACCGCCCGTACGGGCTGCCTGTACGGGCTGCCTGTACGGGCGCTGGCGCGCAGGCCCGTACGACCGGCGACAACCGGGCCCCGGCGTGGCCTATTCCCGCCGTACGGGTGAATTCGAACGGCGGAAACAGGCGCGTGGCGCTACGCCCCCAGGTACGCCTCGCGGACCAGCGCGTTGGCCCGTACCTCGGCGGCCGTGCCCTCGGCGAGCACGGTGCCCAGGTCCAGGACGACCACCCGGGTGCAGAGGTCCATCACGAAGGCCACGTTGTGCTCGACCAGCAGCACGGCGCAGCCCTCCTCCCCGGCGAGCCGTCGCACGACCGCCGCGAGCTGCTCGCGTTCGGGCGCCGACATGCCCGACGCGGGCTCGTCCAGGAGCAGCACCCGGGGCGGATCGGCCACGGCGCGGGCCAGCTCGACCATCCGGGCCCGCCCCACCGGCAGCCCGCCGGCGTACGAGTCCCCGAGCGCGCCGATGCCACAGTCGGCCAGCACCCGCGCGGCCCGCTCCCGCCGCTCCCGCTCCCGGCGGCGCCGGGTGGGGGAGGCGACCAGATCGGCGGGGAGGCCGCCGCCCCCGCCCCGCCACTCCTGCGCGACCAGGACGTTGTCGGCCACGCTGAGCTGCCCGAACAACTGCTGGCGCTGGAAGGTCCGGCGCATCCCGTGCCGGGCCCGCCAGACGGGGGAGCGCCGGGTGACGTCCACCCCGTCGAGCAGCATCCGGCCCCGGTCGGGCCGCCGGATCCCGGACAGCACGTCGAACAGGGTGGTCTTCCCGGCCCCGTTCGGCCCGATCAGCCCGCACACCTCGCCGGCCCGGATCCCGAGGTCCACGCCCGTCAGCGCCCTGACCCCGCCGAAGCGGACGCTGACGCCGCGGGCCTCCAGCACATAGGGGTCCTCTCTCATGTCGCCATCCCCAGGTAGGCCTCGGTCAGCCGGTCCGCCTCCACCTCGGAGCGCGGGCCGCACCAGGAGACCCGGCCCTGCGCGAGGTAGGCGACGGTGTCGGCGATCCCGAGGATCTCGGCCGCCTTCTCCTCCACGAGCAGCAGCGCGGTCCCGGCGGCGCGGAGCTCCATGAGCAGCCCGTACACCTCGTCCACCACGCGGGGGGCGAGCCCGAGGGAGGGTTCGTCCGCGATCAGCACCCCGGGCGGCCGCTGCAACAGCGGTGCGAGCGCCAGCATCTGCTGCTCCCCGCCGGACAACGACCCGGCGGGGACCGTACGCCGCTCGTGGAGCCGGGGGAACCGGTCGTAGACGGCGTCGCGTTCGGCCGCGTCCCTCAGGTAGAGGGCGAGGTTCTCCTCGATGCTGAGCGAGGGGAAGATCCCCCGGCCCTCGGGCGCGAGCACCACCCCGGCCCGGGACCGCCCCACCGCGCCGTCCCGCGTGGCGTCCCGCCCGCCCACGAGCACCGTCCCGCCGGCGACCGGCAGCGCTCCGGCCGCCACCCGGCAGGCGGTGCTCTTCCCGGCCCCGTTGGGCCCGAGCACGGCGAGGATCTCGCCCTTCCGGACGACGAGGCCGACCCCGTGCAGCACGAGCCCCCCGTCGTACCCGGCGGTGATGCCGCGCAGCTCCAGGGCGGGTGGCTCCGCCGGTGGCGCCGGGGCGGGCCCGGCCGCGCGTGCTTGCCCTGCGGGCGGCACTTCCGCCACCCCGCCCCTTCCCGAAACCGGGGCGCTGCCCCAGCCCCCGGCGGGATCAGCCCCTCCGGCGTTCGAGGAGCGGGGGTCCGGGGGCGGAGCACCCGAAGGGTCCGGGCGGAGCCCGGTTCCGGGAAGGGGCGGGGTGGGGGAAAGCCCCGCAGGGCCCACCCCGGCTCCGCCACCGACCCGGGCCGAGGGAACGGCTCCGGCTCCGGCCTTGCCAACGCCCGGGGCCTCGGGAACGGCTCCGGCCGAGGCGCCGCGGGGCCCGGCGGAGGCCGGGGCGACGGTCCCGCCCCGGGAACCCGCCCGCCGCCGCGCGAGCCGCACCGGCACCGCCGCGCAGTACCCGTCGGGATCGTTGGCCAAGGCCAACCCCGCCAGGCCGAACAGGATCACCGGCAGGTGCGCCGACTCCGTGACGTAGTCCGCCATCAGCCGCGGAGCGACGGCGAAGACCAGCCCCGCCACCACCGCGTACTGCGGCCTGCGCACGCCCGCCGCGACGACCACCGCCAGCCACACCAGCCCGGTCATGGCCGTGAAGTCCGTAGCGGTGATGCGGGTGTTGTACGAGGCGTACATCACGCCCCCGAACCCGGCCAGCCCCGCAGACAGCGTGAACAGCAGCAGCTTCGTGCGCAGCACGGACACCCCGGAGGCCATCGCGGCCGCGGGGGCCGACCGTACGGCGAGCATCGCCCGGCCCGAGGGGGAGCCCCGCAGCGCGCTCAGCCCGGCGGCGACCGCGGCGACCAGGAGGACCAGCGCCACCCCCAGCGCCCGGTCGTCGGAGAGGTCCACCGGTCCGATGACCGGACGCGGGATCGGCCACCCCGAGTCCCCGTTGCGCAGCCACCGCATCTGGAAGAGCACCTGGTCCGCCAGGAAGGCCAGGGCGAGGGTCGCCAGCGCCAGGGAGCGCCCGCCGAGCCGTAGCGCGGGCAGGGCGACCAGGGCTCCCAGGACGGCGGCCACGCACGTGCCGACCGCCAGCGCCGCGATGAAGGGCCACCCGCGGCTCATCAGCAGTCCGGCGACCAGCGCGGCCCCGGTCACGAAGGTGCCCTGGGCCAGGGACACCATCGCGCCGAGCCCGGTGACCACGGTGAAGGACATGAACACCAGGGCCAGCGCGAGCCCCTGGGCGAGGAGCCCGCTCCAGAAGGGGGTGGTCACGGTGTAGAAGGCCGTGGCCAGCAGGACCGCGCCCGCGGCCCACACCCCCCACCGACGCACCCACGGTGCCCCGGCCAGGTGGTCGGGCGAGGCCACGTCCACGGCGGCGGTTCCGGCGGCGCGGGCCCGCCGGGTGAGCACGAGCAGTCCCCCGAACAGGATCAGGAAGGGCACGGCCGTCCTGAAGCCGGTGATGGAGTCGGCGAAGGACGCGTAGCCGACGACCAGGTTCTGCAGGACGCCGAGTCCCAGTCCGCCGGCGAAGGCGAGCGGGACGGAGGCGAACCGCCCGATGACGGCCGCCGTGGCCGACACGAACAGGAACAGGGTGAAATCGTGCGCCGACAGCCCGAGCAGCGGAGTCGCCAGCACCCCCGCGAGCCCGGCCAGCCCCGAGGCGATCATCCACGCCACCGAGGACAGCCGGTCGGCGTCGATCCCGCGCAGCTCGGTGAGCGAGCGGTTGTCGACGGCGGCCCGCAGCCGCAGCCCCAGCCGGGTGTGCCGCATCAGCACCCACAGGGCGACCGCCACCAGAGCGGTGGCCACCCAGGTGATCAGCTGGTCGGAGTCGATGCCCACGTCGGCGGTGAGCTGCCATGCCTTCGCGGGGCTGGGCCCCACTCCCGGCAGCCCGAACTGGTTCTCCGCGGGCTTGAGCGGCGCGCCCGCCTTCGTGAGCAGTTCCACCGTCCACAGCCCGGCCGCCGGCAGGGCGACCAACAGTCCGATGGTGGCCACGATCTGCGCCGTCTCGCCTACTTGCGCGAGCCGCCTGAACATCAGCCGGTCCAGCGCCCATCCGAGCCCGGGCGCCAGCACGAGGACCACCAGCAGCGCCGCCGGGACGGCCGGCCAGCCGAGCCCGGAGTGCAGTTCGTAGAAGGTGAGCGCGCACAGGTAGGCGGTGGCCCCGTGCGCGAAGTTGAACAGCCCGGACGCCGAGTACGACAGCACCAGCCCGGTGGCGAGCAGTGCGTACAGGGCGCCGGACACCAGACCGCTCAAAACGAAGGCGAGCAGATCTCCCATTCCGTTTCCCGCACCCCTACTTGAAGGGGATGGGCTCGTAGCACTTGAACGGTACGGAAACCTCGTACGCGCCGTTCTTCAGCTGGACGAGCGCTCCGCAGCCGAAGCTGTCCTTCTGGCCCTTGGGCTCCGCGCGGTTGCCGACGAGGGTGTCGGTGTCGGAGAAGCCCTGCGCGGCGGCCTGGAAGGACTCGACGGTCAGGCCCTTGCCCGCCTTCTGCGCGATGGACACGAACAGATCGGCCGACATGTACCCGGTCAGCATGTGCATGTTGAGCGGCACCTCCAGTCCGCCCGACGCGGCCTTGATGTCGGCCTTGAACTGGGCCATCTTCGGGTTCGTCGACTCGAACGGCTCGAACTGCAGCAGGACGTGCACGCCGTCGAGGGCCTGCTTGGTGGCGTCCTGGGCGAGCAGACCCGGGTCGTAGTCGGTCGGGTCGGAGAGCAGGCCCTTGTACCCGCTGCGCTTGAGCGAGGTGAACAGCCCGATGTTGTTGGGGGTCTGCATGACGGAGACCACCGCGTCCGGAGCCTTGCCGTCGTTGCTCCCGAGGATCTCCTTGACGTACGCCGACCAGTCGCTCGGCACGGCGGTGCCGGGCACCGAGGCCTTGGCGTAGGCGACCTTGAAACCGGCGCTGGTGAAGCCCTGCTGGAAGGTGCGCACGCCGAACTTTCCGGCGTCGCTGTCGTTGGCGATGATCGCGACCGACTTGCCCGCGGCGCCGCCGAGGATCTGGCCGATGCCCTCGGGCCAGGTCTGGTTGATGGTGCCGCCGGGGGTGGGGACGAGGCAGCCGTTGAACCCGTAGATGTACTTGGGGCCGCAGAAGGAGGGGAGCGTGCCCCAGCCGAAGGTGGGCACCTTCTCCTGCTCCAGGAAATCAGCTCCGCTGAAGGTGACCGAGCTCATGGGGGAGACCGCGAAGACCTTGTCCTGCTGGACGAGTTTGCGGGCCGCGGCCAGGTTCTTGGCGGGGTCCTGCCCGTCGTCCTCGGCGCCGATGTAGTCGATCTTGCGGCCGTTGATCCCGCCCTCGGCGTTGGCTCTCAGGTAGCGGGCCTTCGCCCCGAGGTCGGTGGCCTTCTTGCTGTAGCCGCTGGCGCTGGTCATCGACACGATGCCGCCGACCTTGATCGAGTCGGCGCTCACCCCGCGGGAGTTGCCGCCGGCTGCTCCCGGCTTGTCGGTGGAGGCGCCGTTGGAGGCGGAGTTGCAGGCGGAGACGAGCGCGAGCGCCGCCGCCGCGGCGGCCAGGGTGCGGATCGGTCGCAACATGTGGTGGATCCCCTCCGGTCGGAATCCCCGCATTCTGTGCGCGACCTGACGCATCGTCAATATCAACGACAGGCAAAGTGACGACCCGTCAGGTAACGGTTGGGACCGTGGGCCTGATCGCGCCGGGCCGCGCCGGCGGCGCCCGTCAGGACGAGTAGAGGGCCGCCACCTCCTTGGCGTAGACCTCCTCTATGGCCCGCCGCTTCAGCTTCAGCGAGGGCGTCAGCAGCCCCCGTTCCTCGGTGAACTGCTCGCCCAGGATGCGGAACGTGCGGATCGACTCGGCCTGGGAGACCAGGGCGTTGGCCGCCACCACCGACCGGCGGACCTCCGCCGTCAGATCGGGGTCCAGCACCAAGTCCGCCTCCGGCAGCCGGGGGCGGCCGCGCATCGCCATCCAGTGCGCGACCCCCTCCATGTCCAGGGTCAGCAGGGCCGCGACGTACGGCCGGTCGTTGCCCACCAGGACGCACTGCGAGACGAGCGGATGCGAGCGGACCCGCTCCTCCAGGGCGGCCGGCGCGACGCTCTTGCCGTTGGAGGTCACCAGGATCTCCTTCTTGCGCCCGGTGATCGTGAGGTACCCGTCCGCGTCGAGGCGTCCCAGGTCCCCGGTCGCCAGCCAGCCGTCCCGCAGGACGGCCTCCGTGGCGTGCGGGTCGTTCAGGTACCCGGAGAAGACGTGGGCGCCCCGGAGCCAGATCTCCCCGTCGTGGGCGATGTGCACCGTGCCGCCGGGGATCGGCCGCCCGACGGTGCCGTACTTGACGGCCCCGGGAGGGTTCGCGGTCGCCGCCGCGCAGGACTCCGTCAGCCCGTAGCCCTCGAAGACCGTGACCCCGGCGCCCTCGAAGAACAGCCCCAGCCGGCGGGACATCGCTGAGCCGCCCGACATCGCGTACCGCACCCGGCCGCCCAGCGCCTCGCGGACCTTCCCGTACACCAGCTTCTCGAAGAGCCGGTGCTCCACGCGCAGCTTCGCCGAAGGCCCGGGCCCGGCGCCGAACGCCTTCTGCTCGCACGCCTCCGCGTACCGCACGGCCGTCTCCACCGCCCGTTCGAAGGGCCCCGTCCGGCCCTCGCTCTCGGCCTTGCGGCGGGCGGCGGCGAAGACCTTCTCGAAGACGTACGGCACCCCGAGCACGAACGTGGGCCGGAACGCGGCGAGGTCCGGCAGGAGTTCGGCCGCCGCCAGCACCGGCTGGTGCCCGAGCTTGACCCGGGCGCGGACGGCCGCCACCTCCACCATCCGCCCGAAGACGTGGGCGAGCGGCAGGAACAACAGGGTGGAGGGCTGCTCGCCGGGCCCGGCCCGGAAGACGGACTCCCAGCGGGTCACCATCGTGTCGGCCTCGAACATGAAATTGCCGTGGGTCAGCACACAGCCCTTGGGGCGTCCGGTGGTCCCGGAGGTGTAGATGACGGTGGCCGTCGCGTCGGGCGTCACGGCGCTCCGGTGGCGGTGCACGACGTCCTCGGCGACCTGGAGCCCGTCCCGGACGATCCCGTCCACGGCGCCGGCGTCCAGCTGCCACAGCCGGCGCAGCATCGGCAGCCGATCGATCACCGACCCGACGGTCATGGCCTGGTCCTCGCCCTCCACCACGCAGGCCGTGCACTCGGAGTCGTACAGGATCCAGTGCACCTGCTCGGCGGAGGACGAGGGATAGACGGGGACGGGCTGGGCGCCGATCGCCCACAGGGCGAAGTCGAAGAGCGTCCACTCGTACCGGGTACGGGACATGATCGCGACCCGGTCCCCGAAGCGGATGCCCTGCGCCAGCAGCCCCTTGGCGAGCCCGAGCACCTCGGAGGCCAGTTCGCCGGAGGTCACGTCCCCCCAGACCCCGTCCGACTTCCGGCCGAGCACGACCCGGCCGGGGTCCTCGTGGGCGTGCAGGAAAACGGCATCGGCCAGACCGCCGACGGGTGAGCCGGTGACGACCGGCGGGACGGTGATCTCGTGCAAGGCCCGCTCCTCTCCGTACGGCGCGGCGACGCTATCCCACACGCTTACCCGCCAGTGATCACGGAAGGAAGACCTCCACAAGACCTCCCCAGCGGTGGGTCGGCCCCCGCTACGCCGCCCGCGTCAGCCGGTCCGCGCCCGACAGGATCGCCGCGGCCAGGGCTTCCGCGGCGGCGGACCCCCGGGGGCCCCGTAGCAGCGCGAACTCCACCGTGCCCAGGTCCGGGAGGCCGCCCACCCGGACCAGGCCCGGCGGGATCAGTCCCCGGGTGTGGGCCATCACGCCCAGCCCCGCCCGCGCCGCCGCGATCAGGCCGCTCAGGCTGCCGCTCGTACAGGCGATCCGCCACGGCCGCCCGTCCGCCTGCAACACGTCCAGCGCCCGCGCCCGCGTGATGCCCGGCGGCGGGAAGACGATCAGCGGAACCGGCCGCTCCGGGTCCACCCGCAGCCCCTCCGCCCCGATCCACACCATCCGGTCCCGCCACACCAGTCGGCCCCGCTCGTCCCCGTCCCCGCGCCGTTTGGCGAGTACGAGGTCCAGCCGCCCCGCGTCCAGCCGTTCGTGCAGGGTCCCCGACAGCTCCACTGACAGCTCCAGCTCCACCTCGGGGTGCTCGTGCCGGAAGGCCTCCAGGATCTCCGGCAGCCGGGTCAGCACGAAGTCCTCGGAGGCGCCGAAGCGCAGCCGGCCCCGGATCCGCGTCCCGGCGAAGAAGGCGGCCGCGCGCTCGTGCGCCTCCAGGATCGAGCGGGCGAAGCCGAGCAGCGCCTCGCCGTCCTCCGTGAGTTCCACGCTGTGCGTGTCGCGCAGGAAGAGGGGCCGGCCGGTGGCCTCCTCCAGCCGCCGCACGTGCTGGCTGACCGTGGACTGGCGGACGCCGAGCCGGGCGGCGGCCTGCGTGAAGCTCAGGGTCTGGGCGACGGTGAGGAAGGTGCGCAGCTGAACGGGGTCGTACACACGACCCACCCTACTCCCGCTCATCATGCTCCGTGATGACAGTGAGAGCGGTGTACGGGTTTCCCGATCACCACCCGACGCCCGAAGATGAAAGGGCACCCGCCCTCCCGCCGACCTCAGCAAGTGAGCATCCGCATGCGCCGCCCGCACCTCCCCGCCCGGCTCCCCGTGGACCCGTTCATCATGGGTCTGCTCGCCACCGTCGGCCTCGCCGCCCTGTGGCCTGCCCGCGGCGCGGCCGCCTCCGTGGCCGAGGCCGCCTCCACCGCGGCGGTGGCCCTGCTCTTCTTCCTCTACGGCGCCCGGCTCTCCACCCGCGAGGCCCTCGACGGGATGCGCCACTGGCGGCTCCACCTCACCGTGCTCGCCTCCACCTTCCTCCTCTTCCCCCTCCTGGGCCTCGCCGCGCACGCCCTGGTCCCCACCGTCCTCACACCGCCCCTCTACAGCGGTCTGCTCTTCCTCTGCCTGGTCCCCTCCACCATCCAGTCCTCCATCGCCTTCACCTCGATCGCCCGCGGCAACGTCCCGGCCGCGATCTGCGCGGGTTCCTTCTCCAGCCTCATCGGCATCTTCCTGACCCCCGTCCTCGCCGCCGGCCTGCTCGGCAACGGCGCGGGCGGCTTCTCCCTCGACTCGCTGCTGAAGATCGTCCTCCAGCTGCTCCTGCCGTTCCTCCTCGGCCAGGCCCTGCGCCCCTGGGCCGGCGGCTTCCTCGTCCGCAACAAGAAGGTCCTCGGCTACGTCGACCGCGGCTCGATCCTGCTCGTCGTCTACACCGCCTTCAGCGCCGGCATGGTCGCGGGGATCTGGCACCAGGTCAGCCTCCCGCGCCTCGGCGGCCTGATGGCCGTGGAGGCGGTCATCCTCGCCGTGATGCTGCTGGTCACCTGGTACGGGGCCAAGCGGCTCGGATTCAGTCGCGAGGACCGGATCGCCATCCAGTTCGCGGGGTCGAAGAAGAGCCTGGCCGCCGGACTCCCCATGGCCAGCGTGCTGTTCGGAGCGCAAGCGAGCCTCGCCGTGCTGCCGCTGATGCTCTTCCACCAGATGCAGTTGATGGTCTGTGCGGTACTGGCCCGCCGCCGCGCGCGGGACCCGCTGGCCACACCGGGCGCAGAGCTGCCCGAACGCGCCGCCGGGCATGTGGCGGAGGTCTCGCACACCCCTCAACACCCGGTCCCGCAGGCCCGGTAACGTGCGGCGGTGACCTGGATACGCCCGCCCTCCGCCCACGCCCCGCGCCCCTGCACCCTGGTGGTCTGCCGAGGATGCTGCTGCGGCGACCCCAGCAAGAACCCCGGCACCGACCACGCGGGACAGCTGGCCCGGCTGCGCGAGGCGGCGGCGGCCTCCGACGGGCGCCTGGCCGTCCGTACGTCCGACTGCCTCGGCCCGTGCGCGCAGGCCAACGTCATCGTGGTCCAGCCCACCACGGAGGCCCGCGGCAGGGGCGCCCGCGCGGTGTGGTTCGGCTGGGCCCTGGACGACACCGCCACCGACGAGATCATCGCCTGGGCCCGAGCGGGCGGCCCCGGCGCCACCCCGCTCCCGGCGACCCTCGACCTCCACCGCATCGACCCCCCGGAACCGAAGCCGGCCGAGCCCGCTTCCCGCCGCGGCCGCCGCAAGCGGTGATCGGGGCGCCGTAAGGGCGGAGACGGTGCGGGGGCGGAAAGCGTTAGAGCGAGGAAACATCCGGTTCTTCTAGGTTCTGGGTGTCAGCCGAACCACCCCGAACAACCCCGAACAACCCCGAACCACCCCGAACCACGAGGAGCCCCCCATGAAGCTCAACAAGCGCATCGCCGCCGTCTCCGCCGCCGCCCTGCTCGCCACGCTCGCCCTCGGCGGAGCCGCCAACGCAGCGGACAACGGCGACGGCCCCGCCGCCCAGGACGGCTCCGCCCACAGCCGCACCACCGAGGCCCCGGCGGGCACCCCGCACGTGGCCGCGAAGAAGATCGAGCCCGCGTCGAAGGGCAACCCGTACAGCCAGACCGTCCAGGCCCCGGTGGGCACCGAGCACACCGGCGCGGGACACCTGGCCGGCAAGTAGCCCGAGCGGGGCGGGCGCGGGGCCGCACGACGGCCCCCACCGCCCCATCGGCGCCCACGCCGGGCGGACGCCTCCGCCCGGTCACCCGCCGGTCACCGGTCGGGTCACCCGCCCGGCCACCCGCCGGGCCGGGGGTCACGCCGTCAGGTCGATCCGCTCCTCGCCCGCGTAGATGTTCATGTCCCCGCCCCGCAGGAACCCGACCAGCGTCAGCCCCGACTCCAGCGCCAGGTCCACCGCGAGCGAGGACGGAGCGGATACGGCCGCCAGTACGGGAACGCCCGCCATCACGGCCTTCTGCGCCAGCTCGAAGGAGGCCCGCCCCGACACCAGCAGGACCGTGCCCGCCAGCGGCAGCCGCCCGGCCTGCAACGCCCGGCCGACGATCTTGTCCACCGCGTTGTGCCGGCCCACGTCCTCCCGTACGTCGATCAGCTCGCCCCCCGCCGAGAACAGCCCGGCGCCGTGCAGGGCGCCCGTACGGTCGAAGACCTTCTGCTCCGCGCGCAGCCGGTCCGGCAGCTCCCCGAGGAGCCGCGCGCCCACCCGTACGGGATCGTCCGCGAGCCCCGGGAACCGCGTCGCGGTGCGCACCGCGTCCAGGCTGGCCTTCCCGCACAGGCCGCAGGAGGAGGTGGTGTAGACGTTCCGCTCCAGCGTGATGTCGGGCACCGGAACTCCGGCGGCGAGCTGCACGTTCACCACGTTGTAGGTGTTCGATCCGTCCTCGGCGGCGCCCTCGCAGTAGGTCACGGCCCGGACGTCCGACGCCGAGGCGAGCACGCCCTCGCTGGCCAGGAAGCCCACGGCCAGCGCGAAATCGTCACCCGGGGTGCGCATCGTGATGGCCAGTGGTTTGCCGTTCAGCCGTATCTCCAGCGGCTCTTCGACCACCAGGGTGTCCGCCCGGGCCCCTGCGACACCGCCCCGGATCCGGAGGACGCGACGGCGTTCGGTGACCCGTCCCATGTGATCAGTCCACCCGTTCTGTTCTCGTCGTACGCCTGAAGCACCCATTCTCCCGGATCCGCCCCGGGCCCCTTCCCGGGCTGGAGCACCTTCGGGAAGCTCCAAATTCCGGGCACTGAATCCTGTCGGGTCACGCGCCCGTGTACCCATGAGTAGCAGGCAAAGCTGGTACATCCTGACTGCCTTACAAGGGGGGACCCCGCCCATGACCGGTTCACGCGTGGTGGCGCTAGGGCACTACCAGCCCTCGAAGGTGCTCACCAATGAGGACCTCGCCACCATGGTGGACACCAACGACGAGTGGATCCGGTCCCGCGTCGGGATCAAGACCCGGCACATGGCCGGACCCGAGGAGCCGGTCGACGAGCTGGCCTACCAGGCCGCGGGCAAGGCGCTCGCGAGCGCCGGTCTGACCCCGGACGACATCGACCTCGTCCTCGTCGCCACCTCCACCGCGATCGACCGTTCCCCCAACATGGCCGCCCGCGTCGCGGCCAAGCTCGGGATGGGATCCAGCCCCGCCGTGATGGACATCAACGTCGTCTGCTCGGGCTTCACCCACGCCTTGGCCACCGCCGACCACGCGATCCGGGCCGGCGCCGCCACCCGGGCGCTGGTCATCGGGGCGGACAAGATGACCGCGATCACCGACTGGACCGACCGCACCACCTGCGTCCTGACCGGTGACGGCGCCGGCGCGGCCGTGGTCGAGGCCTGCGAGGAGCCCGGTATCGGCCCGGTCCTGTGGGGCTCCGTGCCGTCGATGGGCAACGCGGTCCGCATCGAGGGCTCGCCGCCGGTCTTCGCGCAGGAGGGCCAGTCCGTCTACCGCTGGACCACCAGCCGGCTCCCCCCGCTCGCCCGCAAGGTCTGCGAGAAGGCCGGGATCACCCCGGAGGACCTGGCCGCCGTCGTCCTCCACCAGGCGAACCTGCGGATCATCGAGCCGCTCGCCGCGAAGATCGGCGCCGTCAACGCCGTCGTCGCCCGCGATGTCGTCGACTCCGGCAACACCTCGGCCGCCTCCATCCCGATGGCCCTGTCCAAGCTGGTCGAGCGCGGCGAGATCCCCTCCGGGGCGCCCGTCCTCCTCTTCGGCTTCGGCGGCAACCTCTCCTACGCCGGCCAGGTCATCCGCTGCCCGTAACACCCGGGCCGGAGCTCGCGGCGCTGCCGATGCCCGTACCGGCGCCGCTACCGGTGCCCGTACCGGGTTCGGCCGCGGGTTCCGTCCCGCCCGCGTCCACCCCGCCGGGGAGGCGGCGATGCCCAGCAGCATCGGGATGAAGCAGGCGCGGTGCACCCCGGCTCCCGCGTCCGGGGCCAAGGAGATCCAGCTCCGGGCGGACTGGTTCCCGAAGGGCGCCCGGGGCAAGGCCGCCCTGCGCTGGGCCACGTACTTCGGCTACGCGGAGGGGGAGACCCTCTACGCCTGGCAGCACCAGGAGGACTTGGTCGCGGGAGAGCGCGTCAACCGGGAGTCCTAGCATGGCGAGACGCCACGTCTCGCACGATCCGCGCGCCGGGCCTCGGACATGCCCGCAGGTCAGCGCGGCGCGTCGGACCCGACCCGGAGGAAATACCTGGTCGGAACCCCGTCGAACCTTTGCTATTGTTGTCCATGTCGCCGCGGGAAACCGGGGCCGACCACCTAGTCCGGGTGGCGGAATGGCAGACGCGCTAGCTTGAGGTGCTAGTGCCCTTTATCGGGCGTGGGGGTTCAAGTCCCCCCTCGGACACAGAGGTCAACCGACCAAATAGGGCCGGTCAAAGCAACGGAATGTCGCTTTGACCGGCCCTATTGTTGTGCGTGAACGTGATCTGGCCCCCTGTGAGTCGCAGGGGGCCAGATCTATTTTTCCTGGTCAGGCGGGAAGCCGGGCGTCGCGTCCAAGGCTGCGGCGCTTGATGGGGCACGCGACCGTGGGGTGGGTGCCTGCGGCGGGGCAGAGCATCCGGCGTGCGCCGCGGTGATCGGGGGCGGCTTTGTCGTTGGGTGATGTGGGTCGCTGACTGACGCCCAGCGGGCCCGCATCGAGCCCTTGCTTCCGGACCGGACGCCTCGGCGTGGAGGTCGGTGGCAGGATCACCGGCAGGTGATCGACGCGATTGCGTTCAAGTACCGCACCGGGACGCCGTGGATCGCACCGGCATGGCCGCCGAACCCCTGGTCCGCAGGCCCGCAAGAGGACGACCGCTCGCACGTGGCGGGCCCGGTGGGCGAGGCGCTGTCGTACGAGGCGATGCGGTCGCCGGCGAACCGGATGCGGCACCACCGGGGCCAGCGGCAGGCCGAGCAGGCGCAGCGCCCCGAGGGGGACCCGCAGAAGCCGTTCACCGAGGCGTGCCTGTACGGGCTGAGGGCGCGGCCGCGCGAGGGCGTCGGCTCGCTGGACAGCTGTCTGCCGCCGCAGGTGGCCGCGACCGGCTCGCCGTCCACCGCGAACACCGGGGACTTGACGATCTCGGAGACCTCGCAGCCCACCGCCGCGGCCGCCTCCGACGGCGGTACGCGTGGAGTCCGGGAACCGGACCACCCGCACGTCCGCCAGCCCCGGCGCCCCCAGTGCCTCCGCGAACCGCGTCCCCACGGGCCGCCCGCCGGCGCTCAGCCCTGCGGCTCCGGCGGGGGCGCGTCCGCCGCGTGCGGGCTGTGCGCGGCCGAGTCGGCCCGCGCCTCGGTGCGATGGCCGCGGGCGATGTAGTCGCGGACGACCGCCTCGGCAGCGTCCTGGGGAGACCCGATGCCGGCGAGGAGCATCATCTCCACGGGTGGACGTACGGGTACGAGACCGGCCACGGCGTTGACAGCCTCCGCCGCCGTATCGTGCGCCTCGGCCCGTCCGGCCGTCTCCGCGCTGCCGGACGGACCGTCTCCGCCCTACCGTGCGTTCAGCACGGCCGCGACGACGTCGCCCGCCGGCCCGCTGCCGTAGCCGCCGGACTGGACGACCGAGCCGGCGGCCAGGTCGTCCGCGTAGCCGGTGAACCAGCTGTTGGAGTCGCTCTGCCCGTCGACCTCGGCCGACCCGGTCTTGGCTCCCTTGTCGCCGCTGACCGCGGACATCGCCTTGGCGGCGGTGCCGTCGGTCGCGGCGGCGCCCATCACGCTGCGCAGGGTGGCGGCCATGTTCCCGGGCAGCGGCTGGGCGGTGGTCAGCTTGCCCTTGATCATCTCCCTGGGCACGATCACCGGCTGGCGGAACGCGCCGTTTTTCACGGTCGCCGAGAGGGAGGCGACGCTGAGGGCGTTCATGGTGACCTTGCCCTGGCCGATGTAGGAGGCGGCCGTCTCGGGGCCCTTCGAGACCGGGATGCCGGCGTCGGTGGAGACGATCCCGATGGACCACACCCCGCCCAGGCCGAAGTACTTGCGGGCCGTCTGGCTCAGGGCGGTGTCCTCCACGCCCTTGGCGTTCAGCGGGCCCAGCGCCTTCATGAAGAAGGTGTTGCAGGAGCGGCGGAAGCTGTCCCGGAAGGTGCCGTTCGCGATGGAGAAGTTCTTGTTGTTGTGGAAGGTCGTGCCCGACCAGGTCACCTCCTTCGGACACTCGACCGGGGAGCTCGGTCCGCCGACCAGGCCGTGCTCCAGCATCATCGCCGCGGTCACGACCTTCATCGTGGAGCCGGGGGCCTGCGCCCCCTCCATCGCCACGTTGAACCCGCCGGCCGGGCTGTTGGCGACCGCGCTGATCTCGCCGGTGCTGGGCCGGACGGCGACCACCGAGGCCCGGTCGTACTTCTTCACCGCCAGCTCGGCGGCGGCCTGTACGTCGGCGTCCAGCGTCGTCTGGACCTTCTTCGTCTTTCCCTTGACGAGGGTGAGCAGCGTCTGGTGCGGCGCGTCGGCGTCGGCCGGCTCGATCCAGGTCTCGACGCCGGGTTCGACTGCGGCCCCGTCCGCGTACCGGGTACGCAGGGTGTCCAGCACGGGGGCCAGCGACGGGTACTTCTCGGCGGTCAGTTCCCGGCCCTCGCGGTCCACCGCCTGGATCGAGCCCCTCTTCGCCTCACCGGTCCGCAGGGTCGCGCCCTCGATCAGCTTCGGGTGCAGCACCGCCGGCCGCCAGTCCACCAGCGCCCGCCCACTGCTCTTGCCCCGCACCACGGTCAGCTCCGAGGCGTACGCCAGCTCCTTCTCGTGCCCCTCAAAACTGATGGTCGCCTTCACCGTGTACGACACCGTGGCGCCGCTCGCCGCGCCCGGCGTGACCACGGCGTTCCCCACATGCCCGGTCTCCCGGAAGCCGCGCAGCGCCTCCGCGGCCGCCGCCGGGTCGTCGGTCAGCGTCCCCGCCGCGTCCGCGTCCCCGCGGGCCCACGCCGCCAGGAAGTCCCGCGATGTCCGCTCGACCTCCTCGGCCGTAACCTCCCCGGACCCGGACGCGTTCAGCGGCGCGGCGTCCGCGCGACCGAGGCCCGCACCGTCCGAGTCCCCGCCCAGCATTTCGTAGCCCGCGAACCCCACCCCGCCCGCCACCAGGACGAACACGCCGCCGACCAAGGCGGTCTTCACTCCGCTGTGCATGGTGCAGCCCCTCCCCAAGAGCCCCGTACGGACGACCCCGCGTACGAACGGTGTTGCCTTGAACATGTTCAAGGCATAGATACGTAGGCACTCTACGGGGCCGTATGTCACCCCTGAACCGCCAGAACCGATCGTTACCCGACCGGAACGCACACCGATTCGCGCCTTACACGGACTCAAGCCGCGAAGCGACGGTGGCCCCGCCGGGGGTCAGGCGGTGGTGGGGTTCGCGGGTCGGGCCAGGCGGGTGAGGTATTCGGGGAGGTCCACGCCGGGGGTGAGGCAGGACCACGGGCAGGCCGTCGCGGACGAAGCCCAGGTGGCACACGAAGGCCTCGTCGAGGATCGAGTGGACCAGGTTCCGGTCGTAGGACGCCCACTGCCGCATCCGGCCGGGAACGGTCCGCTCGGTCGGTGCGTACGAGCCCGTGGGGGCGGCGGGGCGGCGGGGCGGCGGGGCGGTTGGGGGTGCTGCTCACGGAACCTCCGTATGTGGGATGTTTCGTCTCTTCTCGTCAGTAGAGCGCATGGCAGGGTGGGTGGTGCCGTGTTCAGACACCCCGAGCCCGCGCCCTCCACGGACTCCGGGCCGCCGGCCATTGCCCGGGCGCCGGGAGTGGGTGAAGATCGGGACGCCGGAATCTTCTGCCTCAGGAGGGGTGCGTGTCCGAAGTCAAGGCCGAACTCGACCAGCTGATGCGGCTGTTCCTCGGAGCCTTCACCAACGCCGACGGCGGGCGGCCGGATCTGGGCGCCGTCCGCGAGGTGTTCATCCCCCAGGGGATGATCATCAAGAACGTCGGGGCCGAGCCCGTGATCTACGACCTCGACGGGTTCATCGAGCCGCGGGAGAAGATCCTCACCGACGGAACGCTGACGGAGTTCCGCGAGTGGGAGGTCGCCGAGCGGACCGAGATCTTCGGGTCGATCGCGCACCGGTTCAGCGAGTACCGCAAGTCCGGATTCCTCGACGGAGCGTGGTTCGAGGGCGCCGGCCACAAGACCACGCAGTACGTCCGGACCCCCGACGGCTGGCGGATGAGCGCGATGGCCTGGGACGACGTCGCCCCGTAGGACGAACCGGCCCCCCGCGGACGGCGGGGGGCCGGACGTGTGGAGGGAGCGGTTACGCGGCCGGCTGCTGCTGGGTCACGCAGTGGATGCCGCCGCCGCCCGCGCCGAGGCTGTCGGTGTTGAGCTGTTCGATGGTCCGGCCCGGGAAGGCCCACTTGAGGGTGAGCTCGGCCGCGGCGTCCGCGGTGGCGTGACCGAACTGCGAGGAGATGACGGCCCCGTTGCACACGTAGAAGTTGACGTGGCGTCGGCGTGGTCGTCGGTGATGTCCCGGCCGAGGACGCCCTTGAACCAGATGACCTTGGAGGCGCCGTAGGCGGCGCACATGGCCGCCTCCAGCTGGGCCTGGGTCTTGTGGGGATTGCGGTCCGGGTTGATGAGGGAGCTGCAGGTGGCCATGAGGGTGCCGGCGCCGTCCGCCTCCACCGCGCCGCCCTCACCGATGAACGCCGCCGTGCTGAACGGCACCCCGGTGTAGGCGGCGACCCGGCCGGCGACCAGGGAGTCCCTGGCGTGGGTCTGCTGGTTGCCCCAGCCGTTGAAGTTCAGGCCGACGGTGTCCAGACCACCCGCCCCGTTGGTACGGAACACCGGACCGCTGTCGCGCATCCAGCAGTCATCCACCGGGATCGAGCCGATCACCGTGACGGCCGAGCCGCAGGCGCTCTTCGCCTTCGAGACGCTCGCCGAAGTTGGCGCACATGACGACCGGCTCGTACTTCGCGATGAGCGCTATGTTCGCCTGGACCCCGGCGAGTTGGCGGCCCCAGATGGCGGAGCTGTCGGGCCACGCCATCCAGGTCCGGGTGTGGCGCACGGTGTCGATCGGTACGGAGTAGCCCGCGGCGGCGCCGGCCGCCGAGGGGCGGAAGGTCGCGAGGGCCTGCCCGCCGACCGCTGCCAGCGCGGCGCCGGCCGCGGTGGCGCCCGCCGCCGTCAGGAACCCTCGTCTGTCCAGTCTCCGTGCGACGTGCTCGTTCATCTCTGAGCTCCGTTTCGTCATGCCTGGATGTGTGATGAACCGCTGGTGCTGAACCGCCGGGCCGTGGGCGCCGCCGCGCCCGCGGCCCCCTCACAGCGCGCGACGTGCGGCGGCGATGCTCCGGGGATCCCACCCCGGTCGGGGTACGGACTCCAGGAGCAGGCGCGTATAAGGGTGCTGGGGGTCGGCGAGGACCTCCTGCGTCGGGCCCGCCTCGACGATCCGGCCGCTCCGCATGACGATCACGTCATCGGTCACGCAGCGCACGACGCCGAGGTCATGGGTGATGAACAGGTAGCCGATGCCGGTCAGTTCGCGGATGTCGAAGAGCAGGTTCAGGATCTGGGCCTGCACCGAGACGTCCAGGGCGGCCACCGCTTCGTCGAGGACGAGGACGGCCGGTTCGACCGCCAGCGCACGGGCGATCGCCACGCGCTGGCGCTGTCCTCCCGACAGTTGCCGGGGCAGCGCGTCCGCCTCGCGGGAACCGAGGCCGACCTGGTCGAGCAGTTCGGTGATCCGGCGCGCGTGGTCGGCGCCGGGGAAGTGCAGGGCGAGGGTCTCCCGCAGGGCCGCGCCCACGGTGGTGCGCGGGTCCAGGGACAGGAAGGGGTCCTGGAAGACCATCTGGATCTCACGGGCCCGTGCGAGCCGGCGCGCCTTGCCGCGCGCGTGGTCGCCCCGGTCGCGGCCGTGGATCAGCACCCGGCCCTCGTCCGCGTGTTCCAGGCCCACCACGATGCGGGCCGCGGTCGTCTTGCCCGAACCGGACTCGCCGACGATGCCCAGGCAGCCCCCCTCGGCCAGCCGGAACGACACGTCGTCGACGGCCCGGACGTTTCCGTAGGTGCGGTGCAGGCCCAGGACCTCCAGGACGGTCTTCGTCGCGGCGGTCGTGGTGCCGGCGCTCGTGCCGGTGGCGGTGCTCATGGGTGGGGTTCCTTCCGCTGTGTCTCCGTCCGTTGGGTCCCCGCCCGCTCCCGCTCCCGCTCCCGCTCCCGTTCCCGCTCGGCGATCAGCTCGCCGTGGTGGCAGGAGGCGAGCCGGTCCGGTTCCCCGACGGCCGGCAGCAGGGCCGGAGCCTCCCGGGTGCACACGTCGGTCGCGAGCACGCAGCGCGCGGCGAAGGGGCATCCGCTCAGCTCCTCCCGCAGGCTCGGCGGCCGGCCCTCGATCGCGGCGAGCCGCCCGCGGGGCGCGTCCAGGCGCGGGGTGGAGTTCAGCAGGGCGGCCGTGTACGGGTGCCGGGGCCGGGCGAACAACTCGGCGGCGGGGCCCGATTCCACGATCCGGCCCGCGTACATCACGTACACCCGGTCGCTGATCGCGGCGGCGAGGCCGAGGTCGTGCGTGACGAAGAGCAGCCCCGTGCCGAAGCGGTCGCGCAGATCGCCGAGGAGACCGATCACCTCGGCCTGCGAGGTGACGTCCAGTGCCGTGGTGGGTTCGTCGGCGAGGATCAGGGCGGGATCGCCCATCAGCGCGGCGGCGATGACGACGCGTTGCAGCATGCCGCCGGACAGCTGTCCGGGGTACTTGCGCAGCGCGCCCGCCGTGAGGCCGACGGCCTCCAGCACGGCCACCGCCCGGTCCTCGGCGACCGCCTTGGTCGCCTTGGCGTTCAGCCGCAGGCTCTCGGTGAGGAAGTCCCCGACCCGGCGCATCGGATTGACCGCCGCCCGGGGGTCCTGGAAGATCATGGCCGCCGTGCTGGTCCGCAGCACCCGCAACCGGCCCGGTGACATGGTGAGCACGTCGTCCCCGGCGACCCGCACCTCGCCCTCCGTACGGGCCCCTTCGGGGAGCAGTCGCAGCACGCTGCGCGAGGTCAGGCTCTTGCCCGAGCCGGACTCGCCGACCAGCGCCACCGTCTCCCGCGGGCCGACGGTGAGCCCGACGCCGTCGAGGACGGGCCGGACGGCCCCCGGCAGGTGCAGCCGCAGGTCCTCGATCTCGAGGGTGTTCAGTCCGGTCGGGGTTGCCGGTGTTGCTGGGGTTGCCGGCGTTGTCAGTGCGTTCATCGCGCCCTCCTGGCGACCTTGTCGGCCCAGGCCTCGCCGACGACGTTGAAGGCGACCACGGTCAGCACGATGGCCACGCACGGCACGATCGCGGAGAGCGGGTAGCCGGCCTGGATGGCGGCGTTGCCGTCGAAGACCATGCGGCCCCAGTCGGGGGTCAGGGCGGGTACGCCCAGCCCGAGGAAGGCGAGGCCGGCCAGGTCGATCAGGGCGTAGCCGAAGTTGATCGCGGACTGCGCGAGGACCACGGGCATGACCGCGGGGACCACGTGGCGCAGGCAGATCTGAGCCCCCGAGTGCCCCTGCACCCGGTACGCCTCGACGTACGGGCGGGCGCGCTCGGCGAGCACGAGGGAGCGGGTCAGCCGGCTGACGTACGGCAGGTAGGCGATGGCCAGGGCGATGACGGGGGCCAGCAGGCCCTCGCCGTAGACCGAGACGATCAGGATGGCCAGCAGCATGCCGGGGAAGGCGAAGACCAGCTCGGTGCTGCGGGAGAGCACCGAGTCCAGCCAGCCGCCCCGCCAGGCGGCGGCGGTGCCGATCGCCACGCCGGCCACGGTGGAGAAGGTGACCACGCCGAGCGGCCCGAGGAGCGAGGTACGGGCGCCCAGGACCAGCCGGGAGAAGGTGTCGCGCCCGGAGGCGTCGACGCCGAGGAGGTGATCGGCGGAGGGGGCCGCCAGGGCGTTCGCGAGGTCCACGGAGTTGGGGTCGTAGGGCGCGATCCAGGGGGCGAGCACCGCGACGAGGACGACGACGGCGACGAAGCCCGCACAGAGCAGGGAGAGGGGGGCGCGGTAGGTCCGGAGCCGGGTGAGGCCCGGCCGGCGCACCAGGACGGAGCTCACGGGGCCTTCTTCGCGGGGCCGAGGGTGACCCGGGGATCGACCAGCGGATGGAGCAGGTCGACGACGAGGTTCACCGTCATGAACAGCGCGACCATGATGAGGGAGATGGCCTGCACGGTGGGGAAGTCCTTGGTGGTGGTGGAGAGTTCGAGGAGCTGGCCGATGCCGCCCACGCTGAAGGCGGACTCCACCAGGACGGTGCAGACCAGCAGGGTGGAGACGATGAGGCCGCCGGTGGTGAGCACGGTGCCCAGCGCGTTGCGGAAGACGTGCCGCCGGATGACCTGGCTCGTGGAGACGCCCCGGCTGCGGGCGACCGTGACGTGCTCCTGGCCGAGGACTTCGAGCATCGCGGCCCGGGTGACCCGGGCGAGCATGCCGATCAGGTACAGCGCCAGGGCGACGGCGGGCAGGGTCAGGTGCCAGAGCATTCCCCCGAAGCCCTCGCCGGCCCCGCCGGTGGGGAACCAGCCCAGCTTCACCGCGAACAGGCCCTGCAGCAGGACCGCCGCGACGAACGCCGGGGTGCCGATGGCGACGGTGGTCGTCACCAGGATCGCCGAGTCGGCGGCTCCGCCGCGGACGGCGCCGATCCAGCCCAGGAGGAGCCCGAACACGAGGACCAGTACGAGCGCCATCGAGATCAGCATGAGGGTGTTGGGCAGCCGGTCCGCGAGCAGCCGCGACACGTCGGTGCGGTACGTGATCGAGCGGCCGAAGTCGCCCTGCACCACCTGGCCGAGCCAGCTGAGGTACCGCACCGCGAAGGGGTCGTCCAGGTGGTAGTGCTCGTTGATCGCCTGCAGTGCCTCCGGGGAGGCCGAGCGGCCGCCCAGGAGGAAGCTCGCCGGGTTGCCCGGAGCCAGGTACAGCGCGCCGAAGATCACGAAGGAGGCGCCGAGCAGGGTGGCGGCCATCTCGGCCAGCCGCCGTACGGCGAAGCGCAGGAAACTCATCGCGCGGCCGCCCCGACGTCGGCGGCCCACGGGTAGTACAGGTAGGAGATGGTGGTGGGCGCGCCGGTGATCCGCTTGTTCAGGAAGACCGCCGTCGGCCACTCGGCGACCGGGATCCACAGGACCTGGTCGGAGGCCTTCTTCTGGAGTTCGGCGGCCGCCGAGAAGCGCTTGGCGGGGTCGGACTCGGCCCGGGCCTTGTCGGTCAGCGTGTCGTAGGACGCGTCGCTGTAGCCGGCGTAGTTCTGGTAGGCCCCGGTCTGGAAGTTGCTCAGCAGGTCCATCGGGTCGGTGATGGAGTCGTAGTACGTCTCCGGGAACATGTCGATGCCCTCGCGGGCGGCGGGGTCCGTGAACAGTGAGGTGAAGGCGTTGGGGGCGATGGTCTTCAGCTGGATCTTCAGGCCGATCTTGGTGCCGGCGTCCTGGATCGCGGTGGCCAGCACCGAGACGTCCTGGCCGATCGAGCTGGTGGCCACGGTCAGCGTCTTGCCGGTGGCGCCGGCCTCCTCGATCATCCGCTTGGCCGCCTCGACGTTCTGGTCGGGGGAGGGCAGCGTGTCGAAGGCGGAGGCGCGGATGGCGGCGGGCGCGCCGGCCCAGATCGCCTTGCTGGTGAGCGAGCTGGTGATGGTGCCCGCGCCGCCCAGGCCCGCCTTGACGAAGCCGCGGCGGTCCAGGGCCAGTGACAGGGCCCGGCGGACGCGGACGTCGCCGAGCGCGCCCTTCATGCTCGTCACGTTGACGTTGACGGTGCTGAGGCCCTCGCCGAAGTAGAGGGTGCCGGGTCCGCTCGCGCGCAGCCGGTCGTAGCTCTCGGTGGGGATCAGGTAGCCGCCGTCGGCCTCGCCGCTCAGCAGGGCGTTCGTCCGGGCGTTGGGGTCGGTGAGGAAGGTGAAGACGGCCTTCGCGGACTTGGCCTTGGTGCCCCAGTAGCCGTCGAAGCGCTGGAGCTCGATCGACTGGCCCTTGCTCCAGGTGCCCAGCTTGAAGGGGCCGGTGCAGTCCAGGCTGCCGGTGGTGCCGTAGTCCTCGCCCGCCTTCTCCACCCCGGCCTTGGAGGCCACGACGCCGGCGGCGGTCGCCATGTACTGGGGGAACTGCGAGTCGGGCTGCTTCAGCTTGACGGTCACCTGGAGCGGGCCGGTCTTGGTGACGGTCTCGACGGTGGAGAAGTTGCTGTTCCAGGCGGCCCCGTTCTCCGGGTCCATCTGCCGGCCCAGGCTGTGGACCACGTCGTCGGCGGTCAGCACGCCGCCGTCGTGGAAGCGCACGCCCGCGCGCAGGTCGTAGACCCAGGTCAGGTCATTGGGGTGGGTGGCCTTCTCGGCCAGCCCCGGAGCCATGGTGAGCTGCGGGGTCCAGCGCATCAGGCTTTCGCAGACGTTCGACAGGATCGTGTTCGCCGGGTAGTCGAAGGCCGAGATGTAGTCCAGCGTCGGCGGTTCCGCGTACACGGCCCAGGTGAACGAATCGATCTCACCCGCGGGGGCGGGGGTGCCGGCGGACAGCTTGAAGGCCGTGTCCTTCCCGCCGTCCTTGGGCGGGCCGGAGCAGGCGGCGACCAGGCTGAGGGCGGCCAGTGCGGCGACGGGCAGCGCGTACCGGTGCGGGGCGGACGGGCGGCCGGCTGAGGTGGCGCCGGCGCCATGAGCGGTGGCGGCGTGAGCAGTGGCGCCGTGAGCAGTGGCGCCGTGAGCGGTGGCGGCGGGGCCGGCGGACCTGGCGGCTCTGGACCAGGGAAGGGATCTGGGCATCGGTGCTCTCTCTTCCATGCGGGGCGGGGAGGTACGGGCAGGCGGCGAGCGGATCGAGGAGGGGAGGCTCGGGGCGGGCCGCCGGCCCGGGCACGGCGAAGGGGGCGAGCCGGTCAGACGGTGCGGGCGGCCGCAGGGATCTGCTGGGTGATGCAGTGCACGCCGCCACCGCCGTACGCGATCACGCGCGAGCGGACTCCGAGGACCTTGCGGCCGGGCAGCGCGGCCGCGATGACGGCGAGCGCGCCCTCGTCCTCGTCGGTGCCGGCGACCGGGACGACGACCCCGCCGTTGGCGATGTAGAAGTTCAGGTAGCCGACCTCGGTCTCCTTGCCGTCGACCTCGACGAGGTTGCTCTGCGGCAGGTCGATGATCGTGAAGGGGCGGCCCGCGGCGTCGGTGGACCCCTCCAGGACGGCGCGGTTGACGCGCATGCGCTCGTAGTCGGGGTGCGCGGGGTCGCTCGGGAGCTGGACGACGACGGTGGCGGGGGCGACGAAGGCGCAGACGCCGTCCACGTGCCCGTCGGTCTCGGTGTCCAGCAGACCGCCGTACGGCAGCCAGATGACCTTGGTGACACCGAGGCGGGCGATCAGCTCGGCCTCGATCTCCGCCTTGGTCATGTCCGGGTTGCGGTTCGGGTGCAGCAGGCACTGTTCGGTGGTGATCAGCGTGCCCTCGCCGTCGACCGTGATCGCGCCGCCCTCGAGGATCATCCGGGAGTCGACGCGGTCCACGCCCAGGTGCGCCAGCAGGGCCGCGGCGATCTTGTCGTCGGTGTCGTAGGGGAAGTGCTTGCCGCCCCAGGCGTTGAAGCGGAAGTCCACGCCCGCGCGGCTGCCGTCCTGCCCGAGCACGAAGATCGGACCGGAATCCCGGAACCAGGAGTCGTCCAGCGGGAGCTCGATGACCTCGACGCCCTCGCCGCACAGTGCGCGGGCCTCGTCACCGCTGCCGGGCAGCGCGACCATGGTGACGGGTTCGAAGGCGGCGATCGCGGCGGCGACCTGGGCGTACTCGGTCTTGACCTCCTCGAAGACGTCACCCCACAGCTCCTGCCGGGTCGGCCACGCCATCAGGCAGCCCTCGTGGTCCGTCCACTCGGCCGGCATGCGGAAAGTCGTCATGTCCACTCCTGTTTGAAAATTCAGTCAGTCTTCTTAAGGGGTGCCCGCATCCTCTACCGAACTGAAAATTCAGTCAATGGTTCTGGCCAAGCTGATGCGGAATCGGTCACACCGTGCATCGGGAGCGCGACGGAAGGGGCCCTGAATCAGCATGATCACGGCGTAACCGCCGGAAACCGGTGCCTGATGTTACGGTCAGGAAAAGCCCCAGGTGACGGAGTCGACGGGTAGAGTGACCCTTCGTGTCAGACCGTCGAACGGAAATACTCAGAGCCGCCACGCGAGTGATCGCGCGCCGCGGCGTGCGCGGGCTCCGGGTGGGGGAGCTCGCCGCCGAAGCGGGCGTGTCCACCTCGCTGATCTACTACCACTTCACCGACCGGGCCGGGATCCTGCGCCGGACGCTGGAGTTCATCAGCGACCGTGCCGATCGCTACACGGCCGAACGCGAGGACGGCTCGGACGAACCGGAGAGCCCCCGCGACGAACTCAAGCGGACCCTGCTCCTCGAACTCCAGGAAACCCCGGAAGTCCGGGAGAACAGCACCGCCTGGGGCGAGTTGAGGGCCAGCGCCGTCTTCGATCCCGACCTGCGCGAGGACGTGGCCAAGGCCACGCACAGCTGGGTCCACGAGATCTCCTACCTCCTCGCCCAGGCCCGCCCCACCGGGACGGCGCCCGAGCACGCGGCCGCCGCCGAGCGCCTGACGGCCCTCCTCGAAGGCCTCAGCGTCCGGTGGCTGAGCGGCTCGCTGCCCCTGGACCACGCGCGCCGGCTCATGGCCGACGCGATCGACGGGGAGCTGGCCGCCTAGCCGTACGGACGGGTGGCCGTACGGGCGTCCGGGCGGGCGTCCGGGCGGCCTGGGCGGCCGTAGGGGCGGGAGGCCGTCGATCACGCTTCGGCGGCGGCCCCTAGGCTGCGGTCATGGATCAAGGAACGGGCGGCGCGGCCGCCGGAGCGGTGATCATCGACGCCTTGGAGCTGGTGTCCGACCCGCGGCGGGCGGCTCGGTTCGCCGGGGAGGCGCACCGGATCCTGGCCGACCTGGTGGCCGGGGGCGCCGCGCTGGGCTGGGTCGAACCGCCCGGGCCGACCGAGGTGGCGCGGCTGCTCGACGGCGTCGCCGACGCGGCACGGGCCGGGGACGCGGCCCTGCGCGGCGCCTACCTCGGGGACCGGCTCGTCGGGCTCGGGTACTGGCAGCGCTACGCCCGCCCGACCCACCGGCCCCACGCCGACCTGGAGAAGCTCGCCGTCGCCGCCGGGGCCCACGGGCTCGGGCTCGGCCGGGCCCTGACCGCCGCCCTCGTCGAGGACGCCCGCCGGGCCGGGATCGAGGTCCTCACCCTGGATGCGCGGGGCGACAACACCCGGGCCCTGCGGCTTTACGCCTCCCTGGGCTTCACCGAGTACGGGCGGCTGCCCCGCTTCGTCGCCGTCGGCGAACGCCGCTACGACAAGGTGTTCTGCATGCTGGACTTCCGTACGCCCGCCCCGGGGGACGCGGGCTAGGTGTATTGCCCTGTGCGGCCACGGTCGCCGTCGGCCCGCGCGGGATCCGGCGGGCTCAGCCCTCGGGGCGGAGCAGGCCGTGCTCGTACGCCTTCACCAGGCGCTGCGGCACCTGGTGCACCGCGCCGTCGACCGCGATCGGGACCAGCTGCGGGGTGGCGGCCTTCCACTGCGCGCGGCGGTGGCGGGTATTGCTGCGGGACGTCTTCCGTTTGGGAACGGCCATGGGTATCTCCTGGGTTGGGGAGGGGGTGGTGTTACTCGGACCGTGCGGGCGGTCGCTGTCGAGCACCGCGTGCGAAGTCCTACCGGCTGCCGGCGTACGGGAGCAGAGCCATCTCGCGGGCGTTCTTGATCGCGGCGGCGAGCCGGCGCTGCTGCTGCGCGGTGACCCGGGTGACGCGCCGGCTGCGGATCTTGCCGCGGTCGGAGACGAACTTCCGCAGCAGGTCGGTGTCCTTGTAGTCGATGTACGTGATCTTCGCCGCGTCCAGGGGGTTGGGGCGGGACTTCAGTGGCTTGTGGGGGGTTTGGCGGCGGGCCATGAGGGCTCCTTGAGTGGTGTGGACGATCGAGGTGCCGTCCGGTGGGTCAGGAGACGGGGTCGAGGAGGGAGTCGAAGGCGGCCGGCAGTCTCCGCCACTCCTCGCGCCCCGAGGCGTACTCGGCGTCGTTGAGCAGGCAGGACTCCAGGAGTCGCTCCAGCCCGTCGCGGTCGAGGCCGGGTGAGGTGAAGACGAGGTGCTGGCAGCAGTCACCGTGTTCCGGATGCCAGTCGAGCGAGGCGGCCGCCCTGCGCATCGGCGGCACCATCTCCCAGGCGGCGTCCGGGAGGGAGGCCAGCCAGGGCCCGGCGCTCTCCACGCACAGAGCGCCGCCCGCGGCGTCCCAGGCCAGCAAGGTGTCGGGGCGGTCGGCGAGCCAGAACCGGCCACGACTGCGAGCAGCGGCGCAACAGAGGTCCTCCAGGGCCTCGTAGAGCCGCTCGGGGTGGAAGGGGCGGCTGTGGTGCCAGACGAAGGTGGTGACTCCGGCCTCCTCCGCCTCCTGCGGCAGCAGGGCGCAAGCCGGGTGCTGGGCGGCGGCCGCCGCCTCCACGTCGAAGCCGGCGAAGGCCACCTGGGCCAGGTCCCCGGATCCGGCCGGAACCCGGCGAGCGGTCGGATGGAGTTGGGTCAAGAGGGCGAAATCCTCCGCGTCGGCCTCCTCGCCGTCCACGAGGGCCAGTACGGGGGCGTACTCCAGCTGCCGGGCCCAGGTGTCCCCGACCGTGCGCCGGTCCGAGGCGGCTGCCGCGAGGCCCACGTCCGCGAGATCGTCCCCGTTCACGAGGTAGGGCAGGACGAGCGCGGGGTCCACCGCGGTGATCACGCTGGTGAGGTCGAGTACGTCGCCGCCGTGCTGGGCGACGACCTCGGCCATCGCCTTGGGCTCGACGGAGTCCCACAGTTCGACGACGGCCAGACGCGTCGTTCCGCCGTCGGCCAGTCGTTCGAGCTCGGGGACCAGGTCCTCGCGGAGCGCGCAGCAGGCACAGTCGTTGAAGAGCGGTGCCTCGTCTCGGGACAGTTCACCGGAAGCGTCGCGCACGACGCGCAGCACGGTACCGGCGGGTGCCGTGGCCAGGTCGTGGTGGAGCGCGACGCTGCCGGGGACGGAGCGGAGCAGCCGGTCGACGACTTCCTTGCGGGCGTCGGCGTGGAGCCCGCCGACGATGGCGACGGGCAGTGTCACTTGCCGCCCCCGTAGCGGCGCTCGAAGCGCTCGACGCGGCCGGCGGTGTCCAGGACGCGGGCGGTGCCGGTGTAGAAGGGGTGGCTCTGCGAGGAGATCTCCACGTCGATGACGGGGTAGGTGTGGCCGTCCTCCCACTCGACCGTCTTCTCGCTGGTGGCGGTCGAGCGGGTGAGGAAGGCGAAGTCGGCGGCCCTGTCGCGGAAGACGACGGGTCCGTAGGCGGGGTGGATTCCAGGCTGCATGGCGTGTCCTTCGGGCAGGGGATGGGGGACGGGGGACGGGGGACGGGGGACGGGGTTCAGCGTTCTTCGCGGAAGTCGACGTGCCGGCGGAGCACCGGGTCGAACTTGCGCAGCACCATCCGGTCGGGATCGTTCCGCCTGTTCTTGCGGGTGACGTAGGTGTAGCCGGTGCCCGCGGTGGAGCGGAGCTTGACGATCGGGCGTACTTCGTTGCGTGCCATGGGGCTACTATACGGGAATGGAAATCATTTCCAATAACGATCCTCTTCGGAGAGAGAGGCAGGTTCCCCCTTGTCCGCCCACTGCCAACTGACCGGCGCCCAGCCAGGCTTCGGCAACGCCATTTCCCACTCGCACCGGCGCACTTCCCGCCGCTTCGACCCCAACATCCAGAACAAGCGGTACTGGCTTCCCGGCGAGGGGCGCCACGTCCGCCTCAAGCTGAGCGCCAAGGGGATCAAGACCATCGACACGATCGGTGTTGAGGCCGCGGTGGCACGCATCCGCGCCCGGGGCGTGAAGGTCTGATGGCGAAGCGGAGCAAGATCGCGCAGAACGAGGAGCGCAAGGCGATCGTCAAGCGCTACGCCACTCGGCGGGCGGAGCTGAAGGAGGTCATCCGGAGGTCGTCCTCGACGGATGCCGAACGGGGAGCGGCCGTGGCCGAGCTGCGCGAGCAGCCGCGCAACGCGAGCGCGACCAGGGTGCGCAACCGGGACAGTGTCGACGGGCGGCCCCGCGGTCATCTGCGGAAGTTCGGACTGTCCCGCGTGAGGATGCGCGAACAGGCGCACGCGGGGTTCCTGCCCGGGGTCACGAAGTCGTCCTGGTAGGGCTTGTGCGGCCGACGAAGCGATCGGGCCCACATACTCGGCGGAGTGCGGGCCCGCGTGCTCATCGTCCGCGCGCCGACCGGGCGGTGGGACCCGGGGCCCTTCGCCCGGTCGGCGCCGTCGACGGGGCCGCCGCGGAGACAGCGGCAGGCCCGCGGCAACCTTTCGGGCTCCGGCGGCAACTGAGGGGTGAACAGTGCACCTCGCCCCAAGGAGCCATCCCCGTGTCAGCTTCTCCCCACCGCCGCCCCGCCGGGCGCCGAAGGCTCGCCCTGGCCGGCGCGGCCACCCTGGTCGCCGCCGGTCTCGGCGCCGTACCGCTCGTCGTGAAGGCCGGTGCCGTGGCACCCGCCGACCTCGCCCACGGCGTGCTGCCCGCCCGGGACGGCTGGGCCGCGAGCGGCTCGGGCACCACCGGTGGCCGGGCCGCGGCCGCGGCACGCGTCTTCACCGTCTCCACCCGCGCCGAGCTGGCGAGAGCCCTGGCCGCGGGCCCGGCCGACGCCCCGCGGATCGTCCGCGTCAAGGGCCTGATCGACGCCAGCACCGACGACAGCGGCAAGCCGCAGAGCTGCGCCGACTACGCCGCGGGCACCGGCTACTCGCTCGACTCCTACCTCAAGGCCTACGATCCCGCCGTCTGGGGCCGCACCAAGGTGCCGTCCGGCGCCCAGGAGAACGCCCGCAGGGCGGCCCAGGCCAGGCAGGCCGCCCGCATGGTGTTCACGGTGCCGGCGCGGACCACCGTCATCGGCGTGCCCGGCACCGGAGCGGGCATCACCGGCGGGAGCCTGGTGGTGAAGAACGCCGACAACGTGATCATCCGCAACCTCTCGCTCACCGACGTCCGGGACTGCTTCCCGCAGTGGGATCCGACCGACGGCTCCACCGGCAACTGGAACTCCGCCTACGACGCCGTCAGCCTGCGCGGCGCCACCCACGTCTGGGTCGACCACAACAGCTTCTCCGACCTCCCGCACCCGGACTCCGCCGAGCCGGTCCGCTTCGGCCGCCACTACCAGGTCCACGACGGCGCCCTCGACATCACCAACGCCTCCGATCTGGTCACCGTCGGGTACAACAGGTTCGCCAACCACGACAAGACGATGCTGATCGGCAGCAGCGACCAGGACACCAAACTCCGGGTGACGCTCCACCACAACGTCTTCCAGGGCGTGGTCCAGCGCGCTCCGCTCGCCCGCGTGGGCCGGATCCACCTGTACGACAACTTCTACGACACCACGGCGTCCGAGGGCTACGCGCACAGCTACAGCGTCAACTCCCGCGCCGGCGCGCAGGTCGTCGCGCAGAACAACCACTGGAAGCTCTCCTCCGACCGGAAGGCCTCCCAGCTGTTCAGCGGTGACGGCACCGGAGCGATCGCGGGCAGCGGCAACCTCGTCGGCGGCGCCGCCGTGGACCTGGTCGCCGCCTACAACGCCGCCAACCCCGGGAGGAAGATCAAGACCACCGTCGGCTGGAAGCCCACCCTCACCGCCGGACTGGAACCCGCCGCCGGACTGCCGAAGAAGCTCGCGGTGCAGGCGGGCGCGGGGGTCCTCACCGAGACCGAAGGCAAGGGGCCCACCCCGTCCGGTCCTGCCCCGTCCGCTCCCACCCCGTCCGCTCCCACCCCGTCAGGTCCTGCCCCGTCACGTCCCGCCGGCGGCCGTACGCTGACGGTTGCCGCCGACGGCTCCGCCGCCCACCGCTCCGTACAGGCCGCCGTCGACGCGGCCACCGCGGGCGACACCGTCCTCGTGGCGCGCGGCACCTACCGGGAGACGGTGCACGTTCCCGCCTCCAAGCACGGGCTGACGCTCAAGGGCGCCACCGGCAACGCCGAGGACGTCGTCATCACCTACGACAACGCCTCCGGTACGCCGAAGCCCGGGGGCGGTACGTACGGAACCGCGGGCAGTGCCACCGCGACCTTCTCGGCGAACGACATCACCGTCACCGGTGTCACGGTCGAGAACACCTGGCAGAGGTCGGCGCACCCGGGCCTCAAGGACACCCAGGCGGTGGCGCTCAACGCGTCCGGTGACCGCCAGAAGTACGTCAACTCGCGCTTCATCGGGCACCAGGACACCGTGCTGAACTGGGCTCCCTCGGCCACCGGCCAGTACCGCCAGTACTTCCGTCACTGCTTCGTCGCGGGCGACGTCGACTTCGTCTTCGGCAACGCCACCGCCGTCTACGACCGGGTCAACATCACCTTGCGCGACCGGGGCGCCGCGGCCGGCGGTCACAACGGTTACCTCGCCGCGCCGAACACCGACTCGGCCAAGCGGTACGGGATCCTCATCACCGACAGCACGATCAGCAGCCCCGCCCAGCCCCGGACCTACTACCTCGGCCGGCCCTGGCACACCGGGCCGAGCGCGGTGGGCCAGCTGGTGATCCGCAACACGAGCCTGCCCGCGGCCGTCAAGACGCAGGGTCCGTGGACCGACATGGGGGGCTTCTCCTGGAAGTCGGCCCGGTTCGCCGAGTACGCCAACACGGGCCCCGGCGCCGGCACCGGAGCCGGCCGGCCCCAGCTCGGTCCGGACCAGGCGGCGAGCCACACCGCCCGTACCTACCTGGCCGGTACCGACGGCTGGAATCCGACGGCCTGATGGGCGCCGCCACCGTGCTGACCGGGCCGGGACGGAAGGGTCTACCGGTCGCGAAGGACGACACGTACCGCATCGATGCCACGGCCGCTGCCGCGGAAGGCGGAGCATCCGTGTGGGGCGGGTTCGCGTAAGGTGCGGGTCCCGCTCCGCTGTCGCGCCCAGGCCGTCGTGCCCTAGTTGCGCCCTACAGGAAGTAGAGCCTGCTCAGCGAGATGGAGTCGGCCGGTTCGGAGACCAGCGGCTCCCCGTCGAGCGACACCAGGCCGGTGCCGGGATGGACGTCGACGCTGCCCGTACGGCTGTTGCGGAGCATGTGCTTCGGCCCGATGCCCCGGGTCCCCCGGACCGCCACGCGGCGGCGCCGGGTGGGCATCATGTCGCCGTTCTGGACGGCCGCTTCCGCGACGAACGCCACGGAGATGTCGGCCGCGGTGGCCCCGTACGCGCCGAACTGCGGTCCCAGGACCAGCGGTTCGCAGCGGTCGGTCGACGCGTTCGGGTCACCGGTGACCCCGTACGCCGGGAAGCCGCCCTTCAGGACCAGTTGGGGCTTGGCGCCGAAGTACTCCGGCCACCACATCACCAGGTCCGCGAGCTTGCCGACCTCGATGGAGCCGACCTCGTGGGACAGCCCGTGGGCGATCGCCGGGTTGATCGTCAGCTTCGCCATGTAGCGCAGCACGCGCTCGTTGTCGTCGCCGCTCTCGGCGGTGCCGTAGGAGCCCTCGCCGTCCAGCGGGCCGAGCTCGGCCTTCATCTTCCCGGCCATGGCGAAGGTGCGGCGTACGGTCTCGCCCGCGCGGCCCATGCCCTGGGCGTCGGAGGAGGTGATGCCGATGACTCCGAGGTCGTGCAGGAGGTCCTCGGCGCCCATCGTCCCGGCGCGGATCCGGTCGCGGGCCATGGCGGCGTCGCCGGGCAGGTCGACCTTCAGGTCGTGCGCCGAGACGATCATGCCGAAGTGCTCGCCCAGGGCGTCGCGGCCGAAGGGCAGGGTGGGGTTCGTCGAGGAGCCGATGACGTTCTCGACGCCCGCCATCTTCAGGACGTTGGGGACGTGTCCGCCGCCGCAGCCCTCGATGTGGAAGGCGTGGATGGTCCGGCCGTCCAGCACCCGCAGGGTGTCCTCGACGGACAGGCACTCGTTCAACCCGTCCGTGTGCAGCGCGACTTGTACGTCGTGCTCCTCGGCGACCCGCAGGGCGGTGTCCAGGGCGCGGGTGTGCGCGCCCATGTCCTCGTGCACCTTGAAGCCGCTCGCGCCGCCCTCGGCGAGCGCCTCGATCAGCGGGGCCGGGTCCGAGGAGGAACCCCGGGCCAGGAAGCCGATGTTGACGGGCCAGGCGTCGAAGGCGTTGAAGGCGTGCTTCAGCGCCCACGGGGAGTTGACGCCGACCGCCCAGACGGGGCCGAACTCCTGGCCGATGATCGTGGTGACCCCGGAGGCCAGGGAGGCCTCCATGATGCGCGGCGAGAGCAGGTGGACGTGGGTGTCGATGGCGCCGGCGGTGACGATCATGCCCTCGCCGGAGACGATGGTCGTCCCGGTGCCGACCACGACGTCGACCCCGTCGAGGGTGTCGGGGTTGCCGGCCCGGCCCATGGCGTGGATGCGGCCTTCGCGGATGCCGATGCTGGTCTTGCGGATGCCGAGGACGGCGTCGATGACCAGGGCGTTGCTGATGACGATGTCGCAGGTGTCGCGGACGGCGGCGGCCTTCAGGTGCAGGCCGTCGCGGGCGGTCTTGCCGAACCCGGCCAGGAACTCGTCCCCGGGCTTCTGGGAATCGAACTCCACGCGGACGATGAGCCCGGAGTCGCCGAGCCGGATCCGGTCGCCCGCCCGGGGGCCGTGGACGGCCATGTAGTCGTGCGGGTCCGTGCTGTCCGCCGGGGCTGTGCCCGGGCGGCCGTGGCAGCCCGCGGAGTCGAAGACGCTGCCGCTCATGTCTGCTCCTGTCCTTGTGTCAGTCCTTGTGCCTGCCCTGGTGCCTGGTCCTGGTGGGAAGTCGCGCTGCTCTCGTAGGAGGTGAGGTATCCCGTGGCCCGGGCCTTGGCCAGGGCGGCTTCGCGCGCTCCGGGAGCGTCCAGGGGGCCGTCCACGAGGCCGGCGAAACCGATGGCGACGCGAGCCCCGCCGATGGGCAGCAGCTCCACCACGACGGTGGCCCCGACGTCGAAGCGGACCGAGGAGCCGGCCGGTACGGCGAGCCGGGTGCCGTAGGCGGCGGCGCGGTCGAAGGCGAGGCGCGGGTTCGACTCGAAGAAGTGGAAGTGCGAGGTGACGCTGATGGGCACGCTCGACGTGTTCCGTACGGCGACCCGGACGGTCGCGGTGGCGGGCCCGTAGCCCGCGCCGGCTCCGGGCAGCCCCGCGCCCGGGGCGTCGGCCCCGAGCGAACCCTCCTGCCGGAAGGGGTCGTCGATGACGCAGAGCCTCGTACCGTCGTCGAAAACGGCCTCGACCTGGATCGAGGTGACCACGTCAGGCACCCCGGGCAGCACCTCCGCGGCACTGAGCACGTGGCGGCCCGCCTCGATCGCCTCGGCCAGCCTGCGGCCGTCGCGCGCCGCTTCGCACACCGTGTCGGTGATCAGCGCGGTGGCTTCGGGGACGTTGAGCTTCACGCCGCGCGCGCGGCGGGCGCGGGCCAGTTCCGCCGCCGTGAAGATCAGCAGCCGGTCCCGCTCGGTGGGTGTCAGTCGCATACGGCCTCATTGGTGAAGGGAACGGCGGGCCGTCCCGGTGTGCTGCCCGCCCCGGTGTACTGCCCGCCCCGGCGCGGGCAGTACACCGGCGGGGGCCGCGGGAGGGCTCTACGGGCGCGGTTCGGCCATCGTGGAGCAGTGGATGCCGCCGCCCCCGGCCATCAGCCGGTCGACGTTCAGCTGCACGACGGTCCGGCCGGGGAAGGCGGCCGCCAGGGCCCGCTTCGCCGCCGCGTCCTTCGCGGCGTCGCCGAACTGGGCGGTGATGACCGCCCCGTTGACCACGTGGAAGTTCATGTACGAGTCGACGAACTCGGGGTTCTTCGAGCGGGTGGTGTCGGGACCGTCGACCTTGATGACGGTCAGTCGCCGGCCCCGGGCGTCCGTGGCCGCGGAGAGGATCGAGAACTGCTCGCGGGCATCGCGCGCCCAGATGTCGTCGCGGCCCGCCGGCGGCACCTGGACCATGACCACACCGGGGCGGATGAAGCGCGAGGTCACGTCGATGTGGTCGTCGGTGATGTCCTTGCCCTTGATGCCCGGCACCCAGATCATCTTGTCGGCCCCGTACGCGTGCAGAACGGCGTCCTCGACCTCGGCGCGGCTCCAGCCCCGGTTTCGGTTCTTGTTGACGAGGCTGCTCTCCGTGGCCATCACGGTTCCGTCGCCGTCGGTCTCGATCGACCCGCCCTCACCGACGAAGTCCGTCTTGCTGAAGGGGAGATGGGCTTCGTACGCGACGCTCTCCGCGACGCGGGCGTCGTAGGAGTGGGCCTGCTTGTTGCCCCAGCCGTTGAAGTTCAGGCCGATCGCGTCGAGGCGGCCGCGGCCGTCCCGGCGGAAGACCGGCGCGATGTCGCGCATCCAGAGGTCGTCGGTGCCGATGGCGGTGGTCACGCTCACGGCCGGGCCGCACCAGGAGCGGGCGGTGGCGGCCGTGTACGCGTCGGGGGCACACATGACGACGGGCTCGTAGCGCGCGATCGTCTTCGCGATCAGCGCGATGTCCTCCTGGACCCCGGTCAGCGCGCGGCCGCCCCAGATGGACGAGCGCGAGGGCCAGGACATCCAGGTGCGGGTGTGGGGAACGTCGTCGATGTCCACCCGCCAGCGCCGCGCCCCCGCGCTCGGCCCCCGGACCGCCCCCGGGACCGCGACGGCCGCGGTCCCGAGCGCGACTCCTGCCGCTCCGAGTCCGGCGGCCCCCAGGACGATCCTGCGGGAGGGGGAGGAGCCGAAGAACCGGCCGAGGAGCGAGCGGCTGTCGTCGGGGGAGTCGGGCATCGAGGGGCCTCCGGATCGGGTGCGGGTACGGGCCGAGAGCGGCCATGGCCAGAACTCTGTCACTGACTGAAAATTCAGTCAAGATGCGGGGCGTGCGTGATCCCTTACCGGGGGAGGGAGGGGCCCTACGAGGCCTGCGGCCCGGGCCGGTCAGCTACGGGCGAGGCGGTCCAGCTCGGCGGCGATGGCGGACACCATCAGCTCACGGGCGTGGGGCAGGGGCAGGCTGCCGCTGAGCCACCGCGAGCTCAGCCCCTCCACCAGGGCGGTCAGCCGCTCGGCGGCACCGGAAAGGGCGGCGGCACCGGCCGTGGGGCGGACCTGACCGAGCAGGTCGCCCACTTCCTGGATCCACACGCGGGTGGCGCCGGCGAGGTCTTCCCGCAGGTCGGGGTCGAACACCGCGCTGGCCCGCAGCTCTCCCCAGGCCGTGCTGTTCTCCCGCACCCCGGGGTCGTCCTGGAACTCCAGCAGGAGCGTCTGCTCCAGCTCGCCCAGGGCGTCGAGCGGCGGATCGCCGGGGTCCCGCTCCGTGGTGTACCGGCCGGCGCGGTCGTTGATGAACTCCAGGGTGGCGCGGAGGATCCCCGCGCGGTCCTTGAAGTGGTAGTAGATCAGCGCCGTGGACACGCCCGCCTCGGCGGCGAGCTCCTCCACGCGCAGGCCGCGGACGCCGCGCCGGGCGATGACCCGCGCGGCGCCTTCCATGATTGCCGTTCGACGATCAGCCACGGTCCGACACCTTACCCGGCGGCTCCGGTCGCCTGCCCGCGCAGGTTGATCGCTTGTCCCCCCGACGGGAGTCTGCTGCGGACGGAGATCCGGGAGGGCAGTGCGGCGAGACCGTCCATCTGGGTCGCATTCATGCTGATGCGGAACCTCTCCAGGGCGTGCGCACCTGCCAGGGGGGAGACGTCGAGGGTGCCTTTCAGGCCGACCCTTCCGAAGAACCCGCAGTCGGCGAGGCGAGGAAAGGCGGGCGGCAGCGCGTCGATGATCTTCTGCGCGGTGGGGGCGTCGCGGATGCTGTTCACGCTGAGGCGGGTGACTTCCGGCAGGACCGTGTCGGACGGCAGCGCGTCGAATGAGGCCGCGTCCACAGTGAGCCGGGAGAGCGTCCGCAGGCCGGCCACCTCCCGCCAGCCTGCGGCCGTCGCAGGACCGGAGAATCCAAAGGATTCGAGCTGCGTGAACCGGCCGACTCCGCTGAGTTCCGGTTCGAAGGAAGCACCAGGGGTGTCGCTCGACATGGAGAGGTGTCGCAGGGGGGCGCGCGGATGTAGATCGCTCGGCGCCCAGCCGCGGCGACCCGTGCCGACGGGCGGGTCGCACTCGTGAGCGGAGAACGACGTGAGCCGTGTCTGACCGGCCAGGAGCGACAGGGCGGGCAGGGCGCGATTCGAGAGCCTCAAGCTCGTCAGTGCGTGCCGGGAGAGGTACGAGGCGAGCACCTCCGCAGAGGGGCCGCTTCTGACGTCCAGGGATTCCACGGGCACGCCCAGCCGTTCCAGGAGGTGCAACTGCTCATCGGACGTGACGGTGTAGTCCAGTCCCTCCGGGTTCAGCAGCGCGATGATCTCGTCCGCGTACTGGGCGCTGTCGAAGCGGGACCAGGACCACACGAGCTGGCTGCGGATCGCGAGCGACGAGTCCCATTCGGCGGCGTACCGTGCCAGGAAGGGCAGTGCGGCGTCGGATGCCACGTGGGACGCCGCGATGACCACGTTGCGCCCGGCCGCTGAATCAGCGGCCTCCGGGCCGGGCAGCAGGTCAAGGATCAAGGGGCCCACCTCCGCCAAGGCGCGGGCCTTGTCCTCTCCGGCGGGCGGGATCAGACTGCTGGTGCGTTCCTCCACCGCCTCGCGGACCGCCGGCTCCAGCGTCGTGGCGTGCTCCAGGCAGGCGGCGGCCAGCAGGTAGACGCGTGGGTCCTCGGTGCCGTCGCCGAGACTCAGCATGTCCTCGAAGAGGGCCACCCGCTCGCGGGGGCGGGCCAGGGCGACCGCCATGCGGATGACGTCCTCCCACTGGTCGTCCGCGGCGTGGGCGGCGAGCAGGCCGAAGTCGCCCTCCTCCACGGCGGCCCGCGCGCCCAGGAAGTCCTGGAAGGTGCGGTGGACGAAGTGCACCGTTCCCGGGGTCGGTTCGCGGAGCAGGCCGCTGCGCTGGAGGAAGTGGTCGAAGACGGCCGGGGCGTCGCCCAGGGCGGCTGCCTCGGGGACGGCGGGGAGGGCGCGGCCGATGATGTCCTCGGCCTGGGAGCGGTCCATCTCCGTACGGCCGTTCTTGATCAGCCAGTACGCGAGTCGCTGGAGGAGTTCGAGCTGCGGCTCTTCCCGGAGGTCGGGGACGTTCATGTCCCGCTCGCGGTCGCGGCGGCTGATCAGCATGGAGAGGGCGGCCTCGTACAAGTCCTTGCGGCCGTGGGGGAGATAGCCGCGCCGGTCCCGGTGGAGCGCGCAGACCAGGCCGCACATCAGGGGATTGGTGGCCAGCCTGCCGAGGTCGGCCTTCGTGCGGACGGCGGTGAGGAGCTGCGCCTCGTAGGCGTCGAGTTCGGCTGTGGATTCAGATCCGCCGCGGGCGGCCGTGTGCCAGCGCTTGATGAAGGTGGCGGTGTCGGCGGGCCTCATGGAGGACAGTGCCAGCTCACCGAAGCCTTCCTCGGTGAGCCAGTCCTGGCCTACGGCCGACGGGCGTGAAGTGACCAGCCAGCGGTTGTCGTTGTCGCCGTACGTGTCGATCAGGTCCCGCAGCCAGCGGCGGGTCCGCTCCCGTTCCGGCTCCGGGACCTCGTCGATGCCGTCCACCAGGACCAGCCCCCGCCCGGCGGCCAGTACTCGGTGCTCCCACCCGGCGGGTTGGGAACCGGCGAGGGGGCAGCCGATCGCGGAGAGGAAGTCCTGCGGAACGGGCAGCCGTTCGCCGTGGCGGGTGAGCGTGCGCAGGGGGAGTACGAAGGGGATCCGGTGGTGGAGGTACGCGGGCCGGTCCGGGCGGTCCTGCTGTGCGGCGGTGACCGTCAGCCACTGGACGAGGGTGGTCTTGCCCGATCCGGCCTCGCCCCGCAGGAGGATCCGGGGGGTGCGGGCCAGCGCCTGGTCCGCGGGCTGGGGTTCCAGGTTCGGCTGCACCGCGAGGAAATCGTCCGCGGTCTCGTAGGCGTCCCAGGAGATGTCCGAGCGCCCGAGGGGCGCCGCCTCCAGGCTCAGGTACGCCACGTCCAGCGGCCAGCGCGTCGGTGAATTGCTCAGGTCGATGCCGTAGATGGTGAGCTTGGAGTGCTTCTTCGCCAGGTAGGGCAGGTACGTGGCCTCGAATGCGGCGTCCGCCGTGTCGGGGAGCGGGGTGCGCCGGATCAACTCGTCTGTTCTGGATGTGAGTTCGTGGACCGCCCGGGTCTGGCCGACCAGTGCGTGCGCCATGAAGGTCTTGCGCTGGGTGAAGAACTCCAGGATGTGCAGCGAGGCGAGGCCGAGCAGGGCCTCGTAGAAGTGCGTGGCGTCGGCGGAGAGATGGCGCTCCGGGCGGTCGGCCGCGCGGCGCAGTTCGCGGGCGAAGGCCTCCGGGCCGAGGCGGACGGCGTCGACGTCCGTGATCGTGAGGTCGCCCAGGGCGTGCAGGGTCGCGGCGAGGGCGTCGGTGACGGCCTCGCGTTCGTCCTCCGGGATGCGGCGTTCGCCGGTGCTCAGGGCCTGCTGGACGAGGGTGGCGGCCAGCGTGCGTACGTCGGACTCGGTGAGGGTGCGCTTCTCGCCCTTGAAGGAGACGTACCCGGAGAGCCGGACCGGCTTGTCGACCAGCCCCGCCCCCGGGGCGTCGGTGACGAAGAACTTCCTGACGAGCGGGCCGATCACGGCCGTCGCCAACTTGAGCCCGATGGCTGTGGGTTCCACGTGTGCCCCCCGTAGAGCTGTGCCGGTGCCGCCCGACGCGATCCTAGGGCCTGTCGTGCTCAGGCCGTCGGAAGAGCGGGCTACGGCATCATGGCTCCGGGATCGGGTGAGGGGGAGCGCGGTGGCACAGGACGAGGTGCGCGGCAGTGTCGTGGTTGCCGGGCGGTACCGCCTGGAGGGCCGGCTGGGCCGGGGCGGGATGGGTACCGTCTGGCGGGCCACCGACGAACTGCTGCGGAGGAGGAGGCGGAGGCGGAAGCCCGGCCGAGCCGATGACCGTGCGGGCCGACCGCGGGCTGCCCGTACCCGCGGATGCTTCCGCCGGCGCCCCAGTCACCGTCCCGGCACCTTCCCCCGCCCCCGCCGTACCCGCGTCCACGCCGGATTCGGAGGGGTTGACGGCCCCGGCCGTGGCTCCCCGCCCGACGGCCAGGCAGCGCTTCGCCACCCGGCCGGGCCTGCGCCTCGGGCTGATCGCGGCCGCCGCCGTCCTGGTGGTGGCCGGCGTGGTGGTGGCCGTCCTGGTGGGGGGCGCCGACCCGCTGAACCTGCTGTCCGGAGCGAACGAAGCGGGGCGGGGGGCGCGGACCGCGCCGGCGGCCCCCGGCGGCACCGCGGGGCCTGCACTGACCCCGGGCTCTTCAGGTGCCCCGAGCCCTTCCGCGCCCCCGGGCGAGAGCGGGCCGCCCTCCGGGTACCGGACGTTCGCCGATCCGCAGGGCTTCGCCATCGCCGTGCCCGCGGGGTACCAGCGGGCCACCGACGACCAACGGGTCTTCTACGTCTCCCCGGACGGGGCCTTCCGCATCGGGATCCGGGTGAAGATGCCGGTGCCCGGCGGCCCGCTCGGCGTGATGCGGCAGGCACACGCGAACGGTCCGGACACCAACGCCGGTTATCGCGGCGGAACGGTCGTGCCGACGAAGCATCACGAACTCCCGGCCGCACTCTGGGAGTTCACCTGGAACGGCTTCGACCCGGCCGAGGGGGCCCGGCACACCTACGACCTCTGCTGGGACCAGAACGGCCGGATGTACGACATCTGGGTCTCCGCCCCGGTGGGTGAACTCGCGGAGGCCAAGCGTCACTTCGAGACCGCCGTGGCCACCTTCGTCCCCGGTGCGCCCGTCTCCGTGACCCCCTGAACCCGCTACTCCCGGGTCTGAACCCGCTACTCCCGGGTCCCGGTCTCCGGTCCCGGTCAGGTGCGCAGCACCACCAGCCCGTCCCGCCCGCCCGCCGTCCGCAGGCTGCCCGGGACCAGCGGGGCGACGGTGCGCGGGAGCGCCAGGCTGGGGGCCCCGTCGTCCTGCGGCGCGTCGAAGAGGTACGCCGCCTCCGAGGCGCTGTCGCTGACCAGGTGCGGCCCGTCGGCCCCGCCCGTGGTCCGCGTCAGCGGGGTCCGGAACACCCTGCGCAGCTGGCGCAGGGTCTCCGCCGTGACCGGCACCGGCATCGGCCCGGGTTCCGGCTCCGCCCGGAGCTCCGGCCCGTCCGTCCCGTCAGCACCCTCCGCCCCCGCGGCCTCCTCCGGGGAGTCCGCGCCGTCCGGCGGGATCGCCCCCGCCAGCAGCAGCGCCAGGAGCACGGGAACCGCCTTGAGCCGGAGCGCCTCGGTGGCCCGCCCCAGCCGGTGCGCGTGCCCGCCGGGCAGTGACAGGGCGAGGCTGCCCGCCGCGTCGCCGAGCGCGAGGGGCACCGCCGCGCACACCACGCCGGGGGCGTATTCGCGCAGGTCGAAGACGGGCGCCCCGGGGGCCACCGCGTCGAGCGCGCTGAACAGGGCCCGGCTGTCGGTGATGGTCCGCTCGGTGAGCCGGGCGGGGCGGTGCCGGGCCACGTGGTCGGCGCGGCCGTCGTGGTCGAGCTGGCTCAGCAGGCACTTGCCCACCGCGCTCGCGTGCGCGGCGTCCCGGAAGTCCACCCACTCCCGTACCGGCGGGGCGCCGGGCCCGTCCGCCATCTGGGTGATCCGGACCTCTCCCTCCGCGTACCGGCTCAGGTACACGGCCGCGCCCGCGCTGTCCCGCGCCAGGGCCAGCGTGCGCTGCAACTGGCCCGCCAGGCCCCGGCCGCCCGGGGCGGCGAGCCGGTCGAGGGCCGGCCCGGGGGCGTAGACCCCGACGCCGGGGCGGTACGCGTACTCCTCCTCGCAGAGCATCGACAGCAGCGGCCCGAGCTCCGCCTCGGCCAAGCCGGCCTCCCGTGCGAGCCGCCCGGCCCGTACGCCGAGCGGCCGCCGCCGCAGGACCCGTACGACGGCCAGGGCGCGCCGCGCGGCCGCCAGGGCCTCGCTCCCGCCGGGCTGGACGACGGTCCCGCGGGCCGCCGCCGTGAGCGCGGGGTGGCGCAGCGGGCCCGAGCCCAGCAGGCCCGGCCCCACGGATCCCGGCCCCACCGGTCCCGGCCCCACCGATCCCGACCCCGGTCGGCCCGCCCCCGGCCGGGGCGGCCGCGGGGTGGCGGCCGGCGGCGGCCGGAAGGCGTCCAAGGCCCGGGACACCCCGGGCCTGGGCAGCGGCACCGGGCCCAGGTCGGGGTCGTCGAGCTGGTCGACATAGCGCAGGACGGACGCCTGCGCGCACAGCCGTACCTCGCGGAGCTCCCGCCGCCCGCCCGGCCGGAAGCGGCGCCGGCCCAGCTCCCGGGCCCAGACCCGGGCGTCGTGGTGCTCGCCGCGCCGCGAGTGGTCGAGGAAGAGGCAGTACGCGGCGTGCGTGGTCCGGCTGCGCCCGGAGCCGGCGGCGAACTGCCACCAGAACCGGGCCCCTTCGCGCAGACCGGCCAGGTGCAGCAGACAGCCGAAGACCACGGCTCCGGGCAGGTCGGCGTGGCCGCCGCTCTCGAAGGCGTCGAGCCGCTCCCGGGCCCCCGTGGCGCACACGGAGGCCAGACAGGCCGCCTTGAGGTCGCGTCCGGCCCGCTCGGAGTCCAGCGGCAGATCGCGCAGCGGGTCGCTCCAGCCCAGCGTGCGGCGCCGGGCGTGGGTGCCGCCGCGCCGGGGAGCCGGGGCGGGGAGCGGCCGGGACGCCGAGGCGGTGGCGTCCGCGCCCCGCAGCAGCCGGGCCTCCGCCGAGCTCAGGTCGTAGTGGGGATAGCGGTCGCGCACGCCGGCCGTGGCCAGGAACTGCTCCAGGGAGCGCGGGAGTCCGCCGTCCTCGCGGCGGGTTCCGCGGCTCGTGTTGCGGTTCATGACTCGGCCGCGGTGTCGAGCAGCCGGGCGAGCCGCCGCTGGGCCTGGCCCAGTTGCGAGCGGACCGTGGCCTCGTCCACCCCCATGATCGCGGCGGCTTCGCCGGGGGTGCACTGGAGCCCGTACCGCAACAGGACGGCGTCGCGCTGCCGTTCGGCGAGCCGGGAGACGGCGGAGTAGAAGCGGATCGTGTCGGTGAGCACCTCGTACTGGTCGGCTTCCGCGTGGGCCTCCTTGAGCGCCGCTTCGAAGGCACTGGTGTCCATCGGCTCCGGCCAGGGGCTGCGGCGGAACTGGCGGTCGATCAGCCGCTGTTTGAGGACGGTCCACGCGTAGGCGTCGAGCCGGTCCATGTGCAGCATCCGCAGCCATTCGCACATGATCGAGTCGAAGGCGGCGTCGACCGCCTCCTCGGCCGCCGCGTCCGAGCCCAGTTGCAGGTACGCGAACCGCATGTAGGCCGGGCGCCGGTCGGCGTGGAAGGCCCAGTACGACAGGCGCGCCGTCGAATTCCACTGGCTCATGGGCGCCGGCCGCCGCCGCCGGCTCGGCAGACCCACGGACCCGCCGCCGGACTCCTCCGGAAGACCGCTGCCATCGCTCACCGCTCCACCCCATCCCGTGTGCGGGGCAAGGAAATCAGCGCGGGCGCACTCGGAGGGCGCAGAGACGAAAGCTGGAGGAATTACGTTCGGTGATGATCACGTGTTGATCGATGTCGATCACACGCCCGCTCAACCAGCGCAAACGCATATGCCGTTCTCCTGTGCGTCCGTTTCGTCCCCGGTCGGAAAGCACGGCGTGTGACCATCCCAAGATTCACTCGTTTGTCGGAGTGTGGGTACAACACAGCGATTCGGCTCCACCGCCGTGGAGCAGGCCGAGGCCGTCCTCGTCGAGCACTACCCCCAACTGGTGCGGCTCGCCTACGTGACGCTCCCGGTCACCCTGGGCCGCCATACCCGGGTACTCCTCGCGCACAAGGCCGTCCAGCGGGCACTCCCGCGCGGCGGGCGCGGCAGTACCCAGGCTCCGGCCGGGCCCGACGGGCCGGGCGGCCCCCTGACCGAGGTCCGCGTACGGGTCCTGCGCGCGAGCCTCGCTCCGTCCGGCCGGGCCCGCCTCGCCGCGGCCGGGCTCGGGTGGCCGCCGGTGCCGCCCTTCGTCTGGGGGCTGCGGCTGTGGCCCCCCGCGGGCGGGATCGACGAGCCCGCCCGGCTGCTGGGCGCGGCGCCCGGCCCGGTCCGGGCCGCGTTCGTCCTGCACGGCATGGACGGCCTGCCCGAGGAGGCGGTGGCCCGGCTGCTCGGCGCGGCCGGGGTGGCCGACCCGGCGGACGCCGTACGGGAGGCGCTGGCCGCCTGGCGGGAGTGGGAGGGCGGCGCCCCCGGGCGCTCGGAGGCGGGCCCCGGCCCGGGCGCCGGGCCGTGGGCGCGGGCGGCGCGGCCCGCGACGGGCGCGGTGGGCGGTGCCGGAGTCCGCGAGGCCGGATTCCACGAGGCCGGCTTCCGCCGTGCTGTCGGGAGCGCCGGTGGGGAAGCAGGGGGCGACACCGCCGGGGAAACGCTCCTGCGGGGCCCGGGCGGCGCCGAGTTCGACGCCGCCGTCGTCAGTGCCCGCCCCACCGACCTGCTGCGCCGGCGGCGGCGTACCCGGGCCGGCTGGACCGCGGCGGTCGGCCTGGCCCTGGCCCTGGCCGCCGGGATGCTCGCCGCCGACGGTTCGCCGCCCCGCCCCGAGGCCTCGCCGCTCGCCGGACCGGCCGTCGCCGGGGCGCTGGACCCCGCCCGGCTGGTCCGCGCGCCCGCCGAGGCCTGGGCGGACACCGCCCGCGTCGATTTCACCGCCTGGCCCGCGCGCGGCGCCCGCACCGCCGACCGCGGCCTGCTCGCCCGCGCCCTGGCGGCCTGGGCCACCCGGCCCCGGGAGGTGGCGGTGACGGCCGCGCCGGGGACGGCCACCGACGCACCGCCGCGCGCGCCACAGCTCCTGTACGCGGGGGACCTCGCCGGGCGGGCCGTCGTGCTGATGCTCGACGGGGACCGGGTGGTGCGGTACGGCGAAGCCGCCGAGGGCCCAGCGGGGCCGCGCGATCGGGAGCTCGCCTTCGCCCGTACCGACGAGGCGAACGTGACCACGGCCGCCGCACTGGCCCTGAGCCGCTCCCCGGGGAACGGGCGCACGGAAGGGGGCCGGGCCAGGTACCTGCTCGCGCCGTGGATCGCCCGGGCCGGCACCCGCGACCTGCTCCGGACGGGGGAGGGGACCAAGCCGCTGGCCGTCTCCGCCGACGGGGTCACCGAGGAGACCGCGGTCCCGCGTACGGACGGCGGCGGCTACGGCCCCGGCGGTGACGGCGGAGCCTGCGCTGCGTGGCCCGTACTGGAGCTGACCTCCTCCGCCCGCATCGTGGAGAAGCACGCCTTCGTCCTCGCCGACCTGGGCGCGCTGACCCCCGTACACCTGACCTACACGCCGCTGCCCGACGGCCCGGCGGCCGTGGCGGCGCGGCAGCCGCGCGAGGCCACCGGCCCGGCCGCCCGGGCGGCGTGGGCGCCGGTCGCCTGCCGGCTGCGGGAGTACCGCGCCGGCGGGGTACGGGCCGTCAACATCTGGGACTTCGCCGGCTCCGAACTCCCCGACGGCGCGGGCCGGGCCGTCTGGACGTGCACCCGCGCCTCCGGCTGGGCCGGTCCGGGTGACGTCCTGGTGCAGCTGCGCCTGCCGGCCGGCGTCCCGCAGGACGTGGCACGGTCCCGCGGGACCGCCGCGTGCGGGCGGTTCGGGCAGCACCTGCTCGCGGGCACCCGGTGGAGGTCGCCGGCCGGCCGCTGGTACCTGCTGGCGGCCGGCAGCCGCGAGGTCGCGGGCATCACGGCGGCCGGCGCCGTGCGCGCGGAGGCGGCCGGCCGGAACCTGGCCGTCCCCGTCGCCGGTCCGCAGGGCCCCGCGGCCACCCTGACGGCCAGGCTCGCGAGCGGCGTCCGGATCACCGCGATCGACGGCGCCCGGGGCGGCCGCGACTGACCCCCGCCGCCGGAGCGGCCTGCGCGACACCGTCCGGGGTCCGCCGCGGACGGTGCCCCACCGGCGTGGACGGCGGTCCGGGGGCTGCCCGGCCCGCTGTACCATGGCCGCAGCGCGAGGGCCGTGACGGAGGGGTCACAGTCCTCGCTTTTGCTTTGCACCCCTCAGTTCCGCGCTGTACCCCCAGTCCACCCCGAAGAAATGCGGCGCGTGGCGTTTCGGCGGTTCGATACGATGAACCGCACGTCACGTCGTACCGGCATATACGAAATGGAGCATCCGAGGATGGCTCGACACCTGATCACCAGCGCGCTTCCCTATATCAACGGGATCAAGCACCTGGGCAACATGGTCGGGTCGATGCTTCCGGCGGATGTGTACTCCCGGTACCTCCGCCAGCGCGGCCACGACGTCCTCTACATCTGCGCCACTGACGAGCACGGCACCCCCGCCGAGCTCGCCGCGAAGGCGGCCGGTCTCTCGGTCGCCGAGTTCTGCGCGCAGGCCCACGACGCCCAGAAGGCGGTCTACGACGGCTTCGAGCTGTCCTTCGACTACTTCGGCCGCAGCTCCTCGGAGCAGAACCGCGAGATCACCCAGCACTTCGCGCGCCGGCTCCAGGCGAACGGCTTCATCGAGGAGCGCGCGATCCGGCAGGTCTTCTCGCCGGTCGACGACCGCTTCCTGCCGGACCGCTACGTCGAGGGCACCTGCCCGCACTGCGGCTACGACAAGGCCCGCGGCGACCAGTGCGAGAACTGCACCCGCGTCCTGGACCCCACGGACCTGATCGAGCCCCGCTCGGCCATCTCCGGCTCCACCGAGCTGGAGGTCCGCGAGACCAAGCACCTCTTCCTCCTCCAGTCCAAGCTGCAGGTCGAGGTCGAGGCCTGGGTCGCGGAGCACGAGGAGGAGTGGCCCCAGCTGGCGTCCTCCATCGCCCGCAAGTGGCTGACCGAGGGCCTGCACGACCGCGCCATCACGCGCGACCTCGACTGGGGCGTCCCGGTCCCGGCCGACACGTGGCCCGAACTGGCCGCGGACGGCAAGGTGTTCTACGTCTGGTTCGACGCGCCGATCGAGTACATCGCCTCCACCAAGGAATGGGCGGACGCCGATCCGGCGAACCGCGACTACAAGTCCTGGTGGTACGAGGCCGAGGACGTCCGCTACACCCAGTTCATGGCCAAGGACAACGTCCCGTTCCACACGGTGATGTTCCCCGCCACCGAGCTCGGCGTCCGCGAGCCGTGGAAGATGGTCGACTACGTCAAGGCCTTCAACTGGCTGACGTACTACGGCGGCAAGTTCTCCACCTCGCAGAAGCGCGGCGTCTTCACCGACCAGGCGCTGGAAATCCTGCCGGCCGACTTCTGGCGCTATTTCCTCATCGCCAACGCGCCCGAGTCCGACGACTCCTCCTTCACGTGGGAGCACTTCGCCGCCACGGTGAACAAGGACCTCGGCGGCACGCTGGGCAACTTCGTCAACCGCGTACTGACCTTCTCCCGCAAGAAGTTCGGCGACGAGGTCCCCGCCGGCACCCCCGCCGGCGAGGCGGAGGCCAGGCTGGGCGCGCAGATCGCCGAACTGCTGGCCGAGTACGAAGTCCACATGGACGCGCTCCAGTACCGCAAGGCCGCGGCCGCGCTGCGCGCCCTGTGGTCCGCCGGAAACGCGTACCTGGACGAGAAGGCGCCCTGGACGGAGGTGAAGACCGACCTGGACGGCGCGGCCCTCACCCTGCGCACGGCGATGAACCTCATCCACCTCTACTCGGTGGTCTCCGAGCCGTTCATCCCGGCCTCGGCGCACGCCATGCGCTCCTCGTTCGACCTCGCCGACGACACGGCCACCTGGGTCACCCCGGAGCAGGCCGCGTCCCTCGACGCGGTGCCGGCGGGCACGCCGTTCACGGTCCCGCCGGTGCTCTTCCCGAGGATCACCGAAGAGGACCTGGAGTCCTACCGCGAGCGCTTCGGCGGCAATCCGGAGGCCTAGCCCTACCGGCTTTCCGGACAGCAACTCACGCAGGGGCGCGACCCATTGGGGTCGCGCCCCTGCGCGCGTTCCAGCGCGTTCCAGCGCGCACCCCCGTGCGCGTCGCTCACGGCCGTACGCCGCCGAAGGCGCGCGGGTTGAAGCGGGTCAGCGCGTGCTCCTCGCGCAGGGACTCCAGTCGCCGCAGCGCGTCCACACCGTAGAAACCCTCGAGCAGCTCCGCGTCCAGCTCGTGGGAGCCGTACAGGTACGGGCGGCCCCCGGCCCGCGCGCAGGCCCCCAGCAGCTCGCGCAGCACCCTGCGGGTCTCGGCCACCGCGTGGGAGTCGGACTTCTCGATGGTGGTGAACACGCCGATCCCGTACTGGACCGGGGTGTCGAGCGACGGCGCGAAGACGAACGGCGTCGCCGCCTCGGGACGCTCGATGACCAGGAAGTACAGGCTGATCAGGTTGTCCGCGAACGGGGACTCGCGGGTCAGTTCCTCCAAGGTCTTCGAGATCCCCTCGAAGCCCTCCGCGTCGAAGACGTAGTCGGCCCAGAGGTTCACGCGGGACTCGTCCTGGAGGACCGGCAGGAGGTGCTGGTCGACCTCCTGGTGCAGCAGCAAGGAGTAGTCGGGGGCGGGCAGCACGGTGCCCGGTTCGCCGGCCTCCACGGCTTCCGCGGCCTCGGCGGCGAAAGCGATCTGCGAATACCACGAGGTCCGGTCGTACATGCCGAAATAGCCGGAAACCGCGGGATCATCGGCGACGTTCCTCATGAAATCCGCGAGCTCGGACATTCCCGCGTGCGGAATCCTGGAGACGGGGGTGACCGCCCGGTACGGCACGGTACGGAGCACCGCGGTCCTGATGAAACCGACCTGTCCCAGGCCGCCCAGGGCGAATCGGAACAACTCGGAATTCTCCCGGCGTGAGCAGGTGCGGGAGCGCCCCGTTCCGTCGACGAGTTCGATCTCTTCCACGTGGTCGATCTGAAGTCCCGATCGCAGGGAACCGTGTCCGAAACCTCCGATCGACAGTGTTCCGCCCACCGTGAGATTCAGAAAACTGGGCAGGACGGGGTTGGCGCGTCCGTGCCCGTTCAACCATTTCTCCAGTGCCAGCCAGGTGATTCCGCTCGGGACTTCCACGAGGTGTTCCGTGCCCGTGAAGCGCGGCTCCGCGTCCTCACGGAAATTGTCCAGCACGGTCCCGGACGCGAGCGTCTGCGTATTGCACGAGCGGCCGGCGCCCCGCACGGCCGTGTCCCTGCCGGACGCGGCCGCCCCGGCCATGAGGTCGCCGATCTCTCCGTCCGTTCCTTCCCGGACCACCTTTTCGGGGGTGATGGAGAGGGATCGCCCGAAATCACTGGTGAATGAATTCATCGTGTGCCACCTTTCCCGGATTTCCCTCCGGGGTCTCGCCGCATGGGCGTTCCTGCCCATGGGGCGGCAGGTCGCTGGAGTTGGAGAAGCCAGGTGAGAGTAACCGGATGCGGCCCGGCTCGGGAAGGTCGCGGGCCGCTCGCGGGCCGTCGGCTATAGGGATGCTCCATGCTGGCTCTATCCACCCCTGTCAGGCTCCTGGGAAAGGTTGGCCGCAGTGCGACTGATGGGCGGAGGTAAACTGCTTTGCTTACACGCAGTGGAGAAAAGGGCAGGTCGGAAATCCGGCAGGACTTCATCTCGGATTACGACGGACTCGTCGATGAGTGGTGGGATCCCAGGGGGGCGCTCGCGCCACTGGGCTGGATCGCACGGGCTCGCGCGGAATTCGTTCCCTTCGCCCGGAACGAGCGGGCCGCCCTGCTCGACATCGCCTGCGGCGGGGGCCTGTTCGGCCCGCACGCGGCGGACAAGGGGTATCACGTGGTCGGCGTCGACCTGTCGGAGATGTCGCTCCGCGAGGCGCTGCGGCACGGGTTCGACGAGGTCGTCCGGGCCGACGTGTCCAAGCTTCCCTTCGAGGACGAATCGTTCGACGTGGTCACCGCCGGGCAGTGCCTGGAGCACGTACCGGACCCCTACGCCGTGGTGGCGGAGGCGTGCCGGGTCCTGCGTCCCGGAGGCACGCTGATCGTCGACACCATCGCCGATACGCGGGTGGCCCGGCTGGTCTCCATCACCCTCGCCGAGAACCTCCCCCTCCCCGGCCGGCCACCCCGCGGCACCCACGACCACCGGCTCTTCGTCAACCGGGAGCGGCTGACCCGGGCCGCGCGCGAGAACGGCGTCGAACTCGAACTGCTCGGCCTGCGACCGAGGATGCGCGAGATGGCCCGCTTCGCGGTCGGCCGGATCGACGAGGTGACGATGGTGCGCACCAAGTCCACGTCCGTCCTCTACCTGGGCGTGGGGTCGAAGAAGTGACCCTTCAACAGCCGCAGCCGCAGCCGCAGCCGCAGCAGCCACAGCGACAGCCGGTGCCGCCCGGCTCGTTGCGGAGCTGGGTGGCCGGGGCGCGGCTCAAGACCCTGCCCGTCACCCTCGCCCCGCTCGCGGTGGGTCTGGCCATCGCCGCCGAGGCCGGGACCGTCGACCGGTGGCACGCCGTCCTGACGGCCGTGCTCGTCCTGGGCTTCGTCCTCGGGACCAACTTCTTCAACGACTACAGCGACGGCATCCGCGGCGTCGACGACCACCGGGCGGGCCCGGCCCGGCTGGTGGGCTCGGGACAGGCCACGCCCGCCCAGGTCTTCCGGCACGGACTGGCGCTGTTCGCCGTCGGGGCACTCGCCGGGCTGGTCCTGGCCGTACTGGTCTCGTGGTGGGTGCTGCCACTGACCGTGTCCCTCGCCCTCGGCGGCTGGTTCTACACCGGCGGCCCGCGGCCCTACGGCTACCGCGGGTTCGGCGAGGTCAGCATCTTCATCTACCACGGGGTCGTCTTCGTGTGCGCCCCGGTCGCCATCCAGCTCGGGCACCTGCCCCCGGCCGCCCTCGGCGCGTCCGTGCCCCTCGGCTTCCTCGCGGTCGCGCTGCTGACCACGAACAACCTCCGCGACATCCCGACCGACGCGGCCGCGGGGAAGATCACCCTCGCGGTGCGGATGGGCGCCGGCCCGACCCGGCAGTTCTACGTCCTGTGCGTCGCCGCGGCCTTCGTGTCCGCACTGCTCCTCGCCTCCGCCCGGCCCGGGGCCTTCCTCGTCCTCGGCGCGGCCCCGGTCGCCGTCCTCCCGGTGCGCCGGGTGCTGGGCGGAGCGGCCGGCCGCGACCTGATCCCGGCGCTGGAGCACACCTGCCTGCTGCTGCTCGCGTTCGGGTCCCTGCTGGCGATCGGCCTGGCCCTGTGACCTCCACGAGGAAAGCGACGGACCCCGACCACGAGGTCCTCGTCATCGGCGCGGGGTTCTCGGGCATCGGAGCCGCGCTCGGCCTGCGCCGGGCGGGCATCGACGACTTCGTCATCCTGGAGGAGAGGGACGACGTGGGCGGCAGCTGGTACGCCAACAAGTACCCCGGTGTCGCCGTGGACATCTCCGCCTTCTCCTACTCCTTCGCGGCCGAACCCTTCGCGTCCTGGTCCCGGGTCTTCCCTCCGGGAGCGGAGCTGAAGGCGTACGCCGACCACTGCGTCGACGCGTACGCCCTGCGGCCCCACCTGCGCTTCAACTCCCGTGTCAAACGCGCCGCCTACAGCGAATCGGCGCACCTGTGGACAGTGGTCCTCGGCGACGGCACCACGCTGACCGCACGCTTCGTCATCTGCGCCACCGGATGGCTCACCAAGCCCAAGACGCCCGCCATCGCCGGCCTCGACACTTTCAAGGGCGACCTCGTGCACACGGCGCAGTGGGACCAGTCCCTGGACCTGGACGGCAAGCGCGTGGGAGTCGTCGGCACCGGTGCCTCGGCGGTCCAGATCGTCCCGGAGATCGCCGAGCGGACGGAGCGACTGCACGTCTACCAGCGGACCCCCATCTGGCTGCTCCCGAAGCCGGACTTCGCGGTGCCGGAGCCGGTCCGGCGGCTCTTCCGCAGGGTTCCCGCGGCGCAGCGGACGATCCGGCTGCTCACGGACGTCGTCACCGAGCTCAGCTTCGTGATCGCCATGGTCCACTACCGGCGCTTCCCCTTCCTCGCGAAGGCCGGGGAAGCGGCGTCCAAGCTCTACCTGCGGCGCCAGGTCAAGGGCGACCGCACGCTGATGCGCAAGCTGACCCCCTCCTACCGGGTGGGCTGCAAGCGGCCGTCGCTGAGCAAGGGCTACTGGCGGGCCTTCACCCGCGACGACGTCGAGCTGGTCACCGAGCCCATCGAGGAGATCACCCCGTCCGGCATCCGTACCACGGACGGCGGGGAGCAGGACCTCGACGTGCTGATCCTGGCCACCGGATTCCACGTGCTCGACAACCTGCCCCCGTTCCCGATGCGCGGCCAAGGGGGCCGGGACCTCAAGGAGTTCTGGAAGACGGAGCGGTTCCAGACCTACGAGGGCACGTCGATCAAGGGGTACCCGAACCTGTGGTTCATCGTGGGCCCCTATTCCTTCACCGGCGGGTCCTGGTTCGGAATGATCGACTACCAGGTGACCCACGCCCTGAGGGTGATCGGCGAGGCCCGGCGGCGCCGTGCCACCGAGGCGGCCATCCGCCCGGAGAAGCACGACCGCTCCTTCCGCCGGAACCTGCGCCGCATGCGCAACACCGTCTTCCTGGACCCGAGTTGCCGGGGCACGAATAGCTACTACCTGGACGAGCACGGAGACGCGCCGGCGGTCCGCCCCGCCTCCACCTACGAAGCGGCCTGGCGGGCCCGGCACTTCGACCTGGACGACTACAGCTACGAACGGTGATCCCGCGGCCGGTCGGCCGCAGGGGTGAAAACCAATGCCTGGGAGGCAGTTGTGACGCGTTTGAGCGAGGTGCGCGGGAAGGACCGCGCGCTGTGCTTCCTGTACGGGGCGTGCGCCCTGATCGGTCTGATCGTCATGGGGTGGATGGCCGTCGCGTTCGTCGTGCAGAACGCCGACGCCGGCGCGCTGGGGGTCGTCGAGAACTTCCTCCGCGACTCGACGACCAATCTGGCGACCCAGTTCGTGTACATGGACCTGGTGCTGACCTGGGCGGCCGTCGGTGCGTACATGATCGTGGAGAGCCGGCGGTTCGGCATCCGGCACGTGTGGGCGTACATCGTCGGGGCCCCGGCGATCGCCCTGATCGTGACCTACGGCCTCTTCATGCTCGTCCGCCAGCTGAAGATCGCGGCCCTGCGCGATGCCGATGGGCGGATCGCGCTGGGTGAACGGGCATTCGCCGCCGAGGAGTTCACCGACCGGACCGCACCGCGGCCCGTACCGACGATGGCCTCGCAATGAGTGACGGCATGGCCGGCAAAGTGGCCCTGGTGACCGGCGCGGCCGGCGGCATCGGTTCGGCCGTGGTCCGGCTGCTCGCCGAGCAGGGCACCGTGGTGGCCGCCGTGGACCTGGACAACGGGCAGCTGTGGGAGACGGTCGGGAAGCTCGCCGCCGACGGCCTGCCCGTCCGGGGCCATCCGGCGGACGTGACGTCGAGCGCCGAAGTCGAGGCCGTGGTGGAGGCGGTGGAGGAGCAACTGGGCCCCATCGACTACCTGGTGAACGCCGCCGGCGTGCTCCGGCTCGGCGAAGTGACGGACCTGAGCGACCAGGAGTGGTACCTCACCTTCGGGGTCAACGCGAACGGGGTGTTCTTCACGTCCCGCGCCGTGGTCAGCCGCATGGTGGCGCGCCGCAGGGGTTCGATCGTCACCGTCGCGTCGAACGCCGCCGGCACCGCCCGCTCGCACATGGCGGCCTACGCCGCGTCCAAGGCGGCGGCGATCGCCTTCACCAAGTGCATGGGCCTGGAGGTCGCCCGGTACGGCGTCCGCTGCAACGTGGTCGCCCCCGGTTCGACGGACACCCACATGCTGCACGGCATGCACGCCGACGGGAGCGCGGTCGCCGCCTCGGTGCAGGGGAACCCGGACGCCTACCGGACCGGCATACCCCTGGGAAAGGTGGCGAGCCCGGAGGACGTCGCCCACGCCATCCGCTTCCTGCTGTCGGACGAGGCCGGGCACATCACGCTGCAGGGCCTGACCGTCGACGGCGGGGCCACCCTCGGGGTGTAGCCCCGCCGCCCCCGCCGCCCGCCGCCGCCCCGCCGCCCCGCCGTACGTCCGCTCCTCCGCCACCGGCTCGGCCCACCCCCACCCCCACGCCCGGGCCCGCTCCGTCCACCGACCGCATCCCGAAAGGACCGATCACCGCATGGCAGGCCTCCCTTCCATCGATCCCTACCCGATGCCCCTGCCCGGCGAGTTCCCTCCCGCGGCGGTCGGCTGGCGGGTGGACCCGCGGCGCGCCGTACTGCTCGTCCACGACATGCAGGAGTACTTCCTCCGGCCGTTCGAGCGGGGAACCTCCCCCCGGGACCCCCTCGTGAGCAACGCGATCCTGCTGCGCGGGCGCTGCGCCGAACTCGGCATCCCCGTTGCCTACACGGCCCAGCCCGGCGGGATGAACCTCGTGGAGCGGGGCCTGCTCGCGGACTTCTGGGGCCCCGGGATGCGCTCGTCGCCCGAACACCGTCAGGTCGTCGCGGGACTCGAACCGGCACCGGACGACTGGGTGCTCACCAAATGGCGCTACAGCGCCTTCTTCAACTCGGACCTGCTGGAACGGATGCGGTCCGAAGGCCGCGATCAGCTCGTCATCTGCGGGGTCTACGCGCACGTGGGGGTCCTGATGACGGCGGTGGACGCGTTCACCCGCGACATCCAGCCGTTCCTGGTGGGCGACGCCGTGGCCGACTTCTCCGCCTCCTACCACCAGCTCGCCCTGGAGTACGCGGCCGAGCGGTGCGCCGCCGTGGTCACCACGGCCGCCGTGTGCGAGGCCCTGGCCGCCGTACCGGCTGGGGGACCGCGGTGACCGGGACGGGCCGCCCCGCGGACGGTCCGGGCGGGCCCGCGGACGGTCCGGGCGCCACCGGGGTCCCGGACCTCCTCGCCAGGGTGCTGGACGGCTCCGCGGGAGCGTTCGCGCTGCTGTACCGCCCGGAATCCACGGCCCCGGGCACCCTGGAAGTGCTGCTGGGCGATGCGGCCGCCTGCGCCACGCTGGCCGACCTCCCGCTGGCCGACCTTCCCCCGGCCGACCTCCCGCCGGCGCCCCCCGCGACCCCCGCCACCGGGGGCGAGGTGCTCGCCCTGGTGCCCTACCGGCAGATCACCGAGCGCGGCTTCGCCGCCCTCGACGACGGCGAGCCGCTGATCGCGCTGACCGTCACCGACCGGCAGGACCTCCCGCTCGCCGCGGCCCTGCGCCGGCTGCCCGACGACCCCGTCAAGGTCGAATCCGAGGAGTTCGACCTCTCGGACGAGGCGTACGCGGACCTCGTGCGCCGGGTGGTCGCCGAAGAGATCGGCACCGGCGAAGGCGCGAACTTCGTGATCAAGCGGACGTTCACGGCCCGGCTGCCCGACTGCTCGGTGGTCGGCGCCCTGTCCTTCTTCCGCCGCCTCCTCGAACGCGAGGCGGGGGCCTACTGGACCTTCCTCGTGCACACCGGCGACCGGATGCTCATCGGCGCCACCCCCGAGCGCCACATCAGCGTCCGGGGCGGCACCGCGGTGATGAACCCCATCAGCGGCACCTACTGCTACCCCCCGGGCGGCCCCACGCTCGACGGCGTCCTGTCCTTCCTGACGGACCGGAAGGAAGCCGACGAGCTGTACATGGTCGTCGACGAGGAACTGAAGATGATGTCCCGCCTCTGCCCGTCCGGCGCGCGGCTCATCGGCCCCTACCTCAAGGAGATGACCCGGCTCGCGCACACCGAGTACCTCATCGAGGGCAGCACCGGCCTCGACGTCCGCGACATCCTCCGGGAGACCCTCTTCGCCCCCACGGTGACCGGCGCGCCGCTGGAGAACGCCGCCCGGGTGATCAGCCGCCACGAGACCACCGGACGCGGCTACTACAGCGGCGTCGCCGCGCTGATCGGCCGGGACTCCTCGGGCGCCCGGAGCCTCGACTCCGCCATCCTGATCCGGACGGCCGACATCGCCGTGGACGGCCGGCTGCGCATCGGCGTCGGTGCCACGCTGGTGCGCCACTCCGATCCCGAAGCCGAGGCGCGCGAGACCCGGGCCAAGGCGGCCGGGCTGCTCGCGGCCCTGGCCGGCCCCGCACCCAGCCGCTTCGCCGACCGTCCCGAGGTCCGTGCCGCGCTCGCCCTGCGCAACGAGACCGTCGCCGGGTTCTGGCTGGACGAACCGGGCGACAGGGGCGACAGGGACGGGCCCGCCCCCGAACTGGCGGGACGGCGGGTCCTCGTCGTGGACGCCGAGGACACCTTCACGGCGATGCTCGCCCAGCTGATCCGTTCCCTGGGCGCGGAGGTCACCGTACGGCGGTTCGACGAGACCTACGACACCGCGGCGCACGACGTGGTGGTCCTGGGCCCCGGGCCGGGCGACCCCGGAGACCTCGCGCATCCGAAGATCGCGCACCTGCGGGCCGAGGTGACCCGGCTGCTCGCGGGGGAGCGGCCCTTCCTGGGCGTGTGCCTGAGCCACCAGGTGCTGAGCGGGGTGCTCGGTTTCGGCCTGGTCCGCCGCGAGACGCCGAACCAGGGCGTGCAGCGCGAGATCGAGCTGCTGGGAGGGCGCGAACGGGTGGGCTTCTACAACACGTTCGCCGCCCGCGCGGGGGCCGACGTCCTCGACCATCCCGACCACGGCCGGGTGGCGGTGAGCCGGGACCGGGACACCGGAGAGGTGCACGCCCTGGAGGGCCGCCGCTTCGCCTCCGTCCAGTTCCACGCGGAGTCCGTCCTGACCCAGGAGGGCCGGCGGATCCTCGGCTCGCTGCTCAGCGGGGTGCTGCGGCCATGAACGCCCAGGAGTCCACGATGCACGCACTGGTCGCCGGCGGGGGCATAGGCGGTCTCGCCGCGGCCCTGTCCCTCGCACGGCAGGGGTACCGGGTCACGGTCCTGGAGCGCGCCGGCGCCTTCACCGAGCTCGGCGCGGGCATCCAGCTCGCCCCGAACGCCTTCGACGCCCTGGACCGGCTGGGCGTGGGCCGAAGCGTGCGCGAGCGGGCGGTGTACATCGCCGAACTCCGTTTCATGGACGGGGTCACCGGCGAGACCGTCGCCACCGTTCCCGTCACCGAGCGCTACCGCCACCGGTTCGCGAACCCGTACGCGGTGGTGCACCGCGTCGACCTCTACCAGCCGCTGCTCGCAGCCTGTGATGCGGCGGACGGCATCGAGCTGGTGTCCGGCGCCACCGTGCGCTCGTACGCGCAGGACCCCTCGGGAGTCACCGTGTCCACCGCGGAAGGCCGGACCTTCTCGGGAGACCTGCTCGTCGGGGCCGACGGCATCCGGTCGGCGATCCGCGACCAGCTCGTCGGCGACGGCGACCCCCGGATCTGCGGGCACACCATCTACCGCTCGGTGATACCGCTGCGGAAGGTCCCCGAGGACCTGCGGTGGAACGCGGTGACGCTGTGGGCGGCGCCCGGGTGGCACTTCGTCCACTACGTCATCGGGGGCGGCAAGTACCTGAACCTCGCCGCGACCATCGACGACGGCGCCGGCACGGCCGTGTCGGGCCGGCCCGCGCCCCGGGACCACGTACGGGACCGTTTCCGGGAAGTGCGCGGGCCGGCCCGCAGGCTCCTCGAGCTGGGCGAGGAGTGGCGCGAGTGGGTGCTGTGCGACCGCGATCCCGTGGACGTGTGGACCGACGGGCGGGTGACCCTGCTGGGCGACGCGGCCCATCCGATGCTCCAGTACGCCGCCCAAGGCGCGTGCCAGAGCTTGGAGGACGCCGTGGTGCTCGGCGAAGTCCTCGGCGGGGCGGCCTTCGGTGACGTACCCGAGCGCCTGGAGAAGTACAACGCCGAACGGCGTCGGCGCACCGCACGCATCCAGCTCCTGGCCAGGGAGATGGGGGAACAGCTCTACCACCCCGCCGGGGAGGCGGCCCGCGTGCGCAACGCGATGCTGCGGTCCATGGGCGAGGACGACCTGTACCAGCACATGGCCTGGCTGCACGGTGCCCGGCCCCTCTGGGAGGAGACAGCATGAACCGTCTGGATGTGAAGCCGAGGCCCCGCGGCGCCGGCGCCGTTGACGTGCCCGGCCTGCTGGAGCGGGGGCGCACCCTGTCCACGCCCGCGCTGCGCCGGGCCGTCGACCGGCTGGCGGCGCCCATGGACACCATCGCCGCCTACCACTTCGGCTGGATCGACGCCGCGGGCAATCCGTCCGACGGCGACGGCGGCAAGGCCCTGCGGTCCGCGCTCGCCCTGATCTCCGCCGAAGCGGCCGGCGCCCCACCCGCGGCGGGAACGACGGGGGCGGTCGCGGTCGAGCTCGTGCACAACTTCTCCCTCCTGCACGACGATTTCATGGACGGTGACGAACAGCGCCGCCACCGCGACACGGTCTGGAAGGTGCACGGCCCGGCCCAGGCGATCCTGGTCGGGGACGCGCTGCTCGCGCTCGCCGGAGAGGTGCTGCTGGAGCTGGGCACCGTAGAGGCGAACCGCGCCGCCCGCCTGCTGAACAGTGCGACCCGCAAGCTGATCGACGGCCAGGCCCAGGACATGTCCTTCGAGCAGCGCGACCGGGCTACGGTCGCCGAATGCCTGGAGATGGAGGGCAACAAGACCGGCGCGCTGCTCGCCTGCGCCGCCTCCATAGGCGCTGTCCTGGGCGGAGCCGACGACGCGACCGCCGACGCCCTGGGGCGCTACGGGTACCACCTCGGCCTCGCCTTCCAGGCCGTGGACGACCTGCTCGGCATCTGGGGCACGCCGGAGCGGACCGGCAAGCAGGCGTGGAGCGACCTCAAGCAGCGCAAGAAGTCGCTGCCGGTGTGCGCGGCGCTGGAGGCCGGCGGTCCGGCCGCGGAACAGCTCGCCGCGGTGCTCGCGGCCGACGGAGTCGCGCCGGACGAGGTGTTCGACGAAGCGGAGTTCGCGTTCCGGGCCGCCCTGATCGAGGAGGCCGGGGGCCGCGCGTGGACCGCCGCCGAGGCGAGACGGCAGTACGACGCCGCCCTCGAAGCCCTCGACGTGGTCCACCTGCCGGAAGAGGTCCGTGACCAGCTCGCCGCCCTCGCCGACTTCGTCGTCGTCCGGCGGCGCTGACGGCCTCACATCGCGGCGCCCAGGGCCAGGAACCCGCAGATCATCACGAAGAGGATGCCGAGCAACGGCCAGACGAAGCGCAGGTACTTGTCGTAGCCGACCTTGGCCAGCGCGACGCCGCCGATGGTGACGGCGGTGGTGGGCACCCAGAGGTTCATCCAGCCGCTCGCCGACTGCCAGGCCGTCACCATCAGTGCGCGGGAGACGCCCGCGAAGTCGGCGAGCGGGGCCAGGATGGGCATGGTGAGCGTGGCGTGCCCGGAGGTGGAGGGGATCAGGAAGGCGAGCGGGAGGTTCACGAGGAAGACGATGATCGCGAAGATCCCCGACGAAGTCCCCTTCACCACGCCTTCGATGGAGTGCAGCACCGTGTCGGTGATCTTCGAGTTGTTCATGATGACCGTGACGCCGCGCGCCAGCATGATGACCAGGGCGGGCGAGATGAAGTCGGCGGCGCCCTGGATGAGCGTGGAGCTGAGCTTGGCCTCGCCCATCCGGGCGACCAGGCCGATCAGTACGGCCGCGCAGATGAAGAGCGCCGCCAACTGGGCGAAGGACCAGTCCAGTTCCCAGGCGTACGGGGTGGCGTCCGCGTCGCCGGTGAGCGCGCTCGACCAGGGCACCACAGAGAAGATCATGAAGGCGAAGACGAGGACCAGGAGGACCAGCACGGTCTTGTGCAGCCGGGTCAGCTCCGGTTCCGCCTCCTCCTCGCCGGTGGCCTTCTGCTCCCGGTCCCCGGGCAGGAACCCGCAGATCGACTTGGAGGGGTCCTTCTGGACCCGTCGCGCGTACCGGATCACGTAGAGGACGGTCACGGTGGTGAGCACGATCCACATGAGGAAGCGCAGCCCGATGCCGTCGCCGAGCGAGATGCCCGCCGCCGAGGAGGCCACACCGGTCGCGAACGGGTTCACCGTGGAGCAGAGCACGCCGATGCCCGCGCCGAGGATGACGGCGCCGACGGCGACGAGCCGGTCGTAGCCGAGGGCCAGCATCATCGGTACGAGCAGTCCGTAGAACCCGAGGGTCTCCTCGGCGAAGCCCTCCACGGTGCCCAGGATCGAGAAGACCACCATCACGGCGGCGATCAGCAGTGCGCCGCGGTCGCGCAGCCGGTGGGCGAGGCGGGCGATGCCGCGGTCGAGGGCCCCGGTGGCGAACACGACGGTGATGAAGGCGCCGATGGCGAGCACGAAGAGGAACACGCCCGCGCTGCCGTACAGATCACCGCTGAAGGTGGGCCCGACCTGGCCGGTCTTGGGGTCCTGGAGTCCGTAGAGCCCGTTGACGGGGGAGAGGAACAGGTCGTTCAGGCGGTCGGTGAAGCTCTGGGTGCCCTCGACCCGGTGGTAGGTGCCGGCCACGGGCGAGCCGCTGTCGCTGCGGTCGTACTCGCCGGCCGGGACGAGGAAGGCCAGCAGCCAGATCGCGACGGTGACGACGGCCAGGATGGTCAGCGCGCTGGGGAAGGAGAACCTCCTTGCCGGCGGGGGCCCTTCGGGCGGAACGGGTGCTGCGGGAGGAGCGGCCGGCGGCGGGGTCGCGGTGGTCACCGGGGGCCTCCGGACGAGGCCTGGGCGGAGCCGTCGGTGCGGGCCGCGCCGAAGTCCGCCGCGTACTCCCGGACGAAGGCGGCCATCGCCACCACCGTGTTGCGCACCTCCGACAGCAGCACCCGCTCGTTCGGCGCGTGCAGGTTGCACATGCTGTCCTGCGCGCCGAACAGCAGCACCTCCGCGTCCGGAGCGGCCCTCGCGAGGCCGTTCACCAGCGGGATCGAGCCGCCGGTGGCCACGTACGAGGCCTGCGTGCCCCAGGCCTCCTTCAGCGCGGTCAGGGCCGCCCGGTAGGCCGGCCCGCCCGTCCGCGCCTCGAAGCCGGGGCCCGTGTCGCCCGGCGTGACGGTGAGCGGGATCCCGAAGGGGCGCTGCGCGCGCAGGTGCTTCACGAGCGCGGCGCGGGCCTCCTGCGCGTCCTGGAGCGGGTGGAAGCGCAGGTTCAGCTTGGCCCGCGCGTACGGGACCACGGCGGAGGCGGCGCCCGCCACGTCCGGGGCGTCCAGCCCGATGACGGTGACGGCGGGCCCGCTCCACAGCCGCTCGCCGAGCGAGCCGGTGCCGATCAGCGGCAGCCCGTCCCGTACGGAGGCCAGCTCGCGGAACTCCTCCTCGGTGTAGGTCGTTCCCTCCCAGGGTTCGCGGCGCAGCCCGGGCACCGCCACGTCCCCGTGCTCGTCGTGCAGGGTGGCCAGCGCCCGGAGCAGGACCAGCAGGGCGTCGGGGGCGGCACCGCCGAACTCCCCGCTGTGCCGCGCCTCCGCGAGGGTGCGCACCTCCACCACGACCTCGCAGGCCCCGCGCAGACCGGTGGTCAGGGTCGGGGTGCCGGGCCGCAGGTTGCCGAGGTCGGCGATGACCATCGCGTCGCAGGCGAACCGGTCCGGATCGGTGGGCGGGTAGTCGTCGAAGGGGCTGCCGTACTCCTCCTGCCCTTCGATCACCAGCTTGATCCCGACGGGTGGACGGCCGCCGTAGACCCGGAGCATGCCCAGGTGCGCGATCACGTTCGACTTGTCGTCGGCGATCCCGCGCGCCCGCAGGGCGCCGGGGACCCCGGCCACGGGAGTCGGTTCGAAGGGCGGGGAGAGCCACAGGGTCGGGTTGCCGGCGGGCTGGACGTCGTAGTGCCCGTAGAGCAGGACGGTCGGGGCGTCCGGGTGCGGGGGCGGGATCTCGCCGTAGATGACCGGGGCGGTGTCGGGGAGGTCGATCCGCTCGATGGTGGGGACGCCCGCCTCGCGCAGCAGGGAGACGAGCAGGTCGTGCGCCTCCTCGACGGGCTCCGGCGGGTATCCGGGGAAGGCGACCGAGGGGATCGACGCGAGCCGTTCCAGGTCGGCCTTCAGCCCGTCCATCAGGGCGTCGACCTGTGCTTCGAGGGTCTGCGAGCCGTCCGCGTCCACCTGCCACCGTCCCTGTGCTGCCCGGGGCGACCCCGCTGAGCTGCGGGATCGGGTTCATCATCGGCGGGGGGAGCGGGCCGCGCCGCGATGGAGTGGGCCGGGCGGGTGAACGCCGGCCGGCGGCGCCGGGACCCGGCCGGACCCGGTGTGGCGCGAAGTGGGCTCCGGAGGGCCGATCTTGACCTGTCTGCCGCGTGTCGAAGCACCGCCGTGATCGTTTCTTCAGGCGTAGTCCTCATCCCTGCCGCTGAATCGGGAGAACCCGCGGTGACCGCTTGGCAGTACTTCGCCGGGGCCGGCCTGGTCGCTGCGCTCTGCCCGCTGCACGGTCACGTGGCGGTGGCCGGGGACGGCCACGGCCGCGGCGCCCGCGTCGACCTGTGCGTTCCGGCCGGGTCGAAGCCGCGGCCGCCCGCGGCGCCGCCCTCGGTGTCGGCTCCGGGTCCGGGTCCGGCCGCCCGGCCGACCCCCCGGGTGCCGTTGCCCGGCCCGGCCGGGCCGACGGTGCGCCACCCGGGGCAGGGGCCGCTCGCCCCCGCGCGGCCCGGCGCGGCGGCGGAGCCCGCCCCGGGGCCGACGGCGAAGGCAAGGCCTCCGGCGCCGCAGCCGCGGGCGGCCGCGGCGGAGGTCCCCGGGGTGGCGCGGGAGGCTCCGGGCGCAGCGGTGGCTCCGCGGCCGGGCGCAGCGGTGGCGGTGGCGTCGGGGCGCTTCCACGTGCGCCCGTACCACTCGGCGGCGCTGGCGCGACGCGGCCCGGACGGCATGTCCACCCTGATGCTCATGGTCGTCGTCACCACCCCGGCGGTGCTCGCGGCCGTCGCGCTGCGGCCCCGTTCCCGGAGCCGCGGCTAAGACCCGCGGGCCCCGTTCCCGGGGCCGCGGCCAGACCCGCCCCCCCCACGTTCAGTCCGCTCGATTCGACCTACGGAGAACCCTCGTGTCCGAATGGCTGGTCCTGGCCATCGCCATGGCGCTCGTCTGCGCCCTCGTCCTCGCCTTCACCGCGATCCGGCACCGCCGGGTCGCCGACGACGAGGACACCAGCGAAACCCCCGACGTCCTCGAATACATGGTGATGATGGTCGGCGTGGTCTACGCGATCGTCCTCGGCCTGGCCATCGCGGGCGTCTGGGAGGCGCGCGGCGCCGCCGAGGACAGCGTGCGCCGCGAGGCCCAGTCCCTGTACGAGGTCACCCAGCGGGCCGACGTCTACCCGGCCGCCGTGCGCGACCGGATCCGCGGCGAGGTCAACGCGTACGTGTCCCACACCGTCAGCGTGGACTGGCCGCGGCTGACCTCGGGGGCGCCGGTGTCCGCGGAAGGCGGCGAACTGCTCGGCAAGCTGCGCAGCGGCGTCACCCACCAGAGCCCGGGCAACGAGCTCCAGGCGCAGGCCTACCAGCCGCTGCTGGACCACATCGCGGCCGCCGACGACGCCCGCCACGAGCGGACGCAGACCGACGAGTCCACGCTGCCGGGCGTGGTCTGGCTGGGACTGGTCGCGGGCGGGCTGGTCACCGTCGGGCTGATCTTCACCCTGCAGATCCGGCGTTCGGGCCGGGAACTGCTCCTCGCGGGGCTCTTCAGCGCGCTGATCGTGTTCCTGCTGTTCATGGTGTGGAGCTTCGACGCGCCCTTCGGCCGGGACGGCATCGACTCGGCGGCGCCGTTCCAGGACCTGTTCCCGTCGCTGCCCCTGGCCGTCGGGCGGTGATCACGGGGCGGTGATCACGGGGTGCCGATCACGGGGTGCCGATCACGGAGCGTTGATCACGGGGCGCCGATCACCGGCCGGGCGGCCGGGCCGCGGCTCAGCCCCCCGATAGGGACGCCTGGCGCCGGCACTCGGCCACCACCCGGGAGTTGCGCAGCGCGTGCGAGATCCGCACGAGGTCACGGGGACCGTCGGCGGGCGGCGCCCCCTCGTCGCTGGCCCCGATGACCCGGCCCTCGGGGTCGGCGGCCCGGGCGCGCACGGCGGCCGCGACCATGGCGGCGTCGGCGACGGCCCGGGCGGTCTCCTCGTCGGCGCCCGCCGCGACGGCCCGGGCCAGGGCCGTGTCCCGGTGGTCCTGGTCGAAGTACGGTCCGAGGTGCAGGAAGCCGTCGTGGATGTCCGACTCGCGCTGGATGACGCGGATGTCGGCGGCGGACCACCAGGACATCTGGACCCCGGCCGGGGCCTCGGGCGCGGCGATCCGGACCTCGTGCCACAGCGGGCCGAGCCGGCGGTACGTGGACCAGTGCTCCCAGCTGTCCGAGAGGCGCTGGCAGAGCAGCGGCAGCACGAACCCGATCGCACTGATGAGGGCGCCCGCGGCGGCGAGAGGCGGGGCGACGAAGGTGCTCAGGTCGTCCAGCCGGGGGCCGAGGCCGGCCCAGCGCCCGATGACGGCGCTCATCTTGGCGGCGTCGTAGCTGAGGTTCAGGACGTAGCCGACGACGATGATCACCAGGCCGGTGCGGAGCCAGCCGCGCACCTGGAGGGACCAGCGCCAGCACATCGCGACCATGACGAAGGCGGCCACGTTGTGCGCGAGCAGGTAGAGGCCGATCATCTGCCCCATGTACGGGGTGTTGGCGTAGTAGGTGTCGAAGTCGCGCAGCCGCTCGACCGGTGCGTCGCCGAGGAGGAAGAGCGTCATCAGCACCGCGATCACCGTGGCGTAGCCCAGGATCCACCGGCGGGAGATGCGCCGGGTCTGCTCGGGAGGGCCGCCGCGCCAGTTGACGATGAGGACCAGGCACGACGCGCTGAAGGCGCTGATCAGGCAGTAGACGAGCGGGGCCGAGAAGTTGGTGATCCCGGTCCAGCGGTTGACCGCCTCGATGGTGGGCGGGGCGGCGAAGGTGAAGACCGCACCGGCCAGCGTGAGCAGGGCGCACACCGATCGCAGCAGCGGTTCACGCCAGTTGTGCCGTAGCGCCGGCAGCTTGAAGGCGAGTGCGATCGCCAGGGCCGCGGCCGGTATGTAGTAGTCCTTGCCGTTCAACGGTCGTTCCTGTGCCCCCGGTATCCGAGCGATGCCTCGATGCGGCCCGCCAGTTGATCTCGTTGCGCCGGTGCGCGGTGGCTCGCCGATCCGGCGAGCCAGGTCCTGCACCGGCTGCCCAGCAGTAAACCGAAGGTTTCCGCTTCGGTCTCCTCCCGGACGTCGGCGCGGGTGCGCGCCGCGACGCGGCGCACGGTCTCGCCGATGTCGGCCTCGTCCGACAGCAGCCGGGCGGCGACGGCGGCGCCGTCGACGTGGTGGCTGCAGTGGCCGGCCTTCATGTGCCACAGTTCGTGCCCGAGGATCACCAGTTGGTGGTCGGGCGCGGTGCGTTCCTCGATGACCACCAGGTCGCGGTCCGCCATGTCGAGCCACAGACCGCTGGCCGTTCCCGGCGGGAACGAGGCCATCCGGAAATCCACCCGGCGGCCGCGGTGCTTGCTCATGCCCTCGCAGAGGGCGGCGTAGAGGTCCACGGGCTCCACGGGCGCGGTCAGGTTGATGCCTGCCACCAGCTCCCCGCACAACCGCCGCTGCTCTCTGCCTATGCTCACCGTTCTCCCCGTCGGCGCGGATCCGGATCAGGACTCAAGGATCAGACCCAGACTTTCGACTGGGTCAGGATTCGTTCGGTTTGACGCTTTCGAGGAGCATGTCCAGCCATTCGGTCACCTTGTCCCGGTGCTTGTCGCTGGGCAGTTGGGCGGCTCTCCAGGCGATGCCCCGTACGCCGTGGTTCTGGAGAAGTCTTGCCAGCGGATCGCCCGTCGAAGCGGCCGGAGCGGATGCGGTTTCCCGGGCGCGCCCCGCGAAGTCCTGGAGCAGCTGTTGCTCGGTGCGCTGGAGGGCGTCGGTGAGCGCGTCCGCGTCATGGGCGGTGAGGAATCCGGCGTGCACTCCGAAGAAGCGCTGGATCGCGTCACAGTGTTCCATGGTCGGACGCCGGTCGCCGTTGATCAGGGCCCCGGCCTGCTGGCGCGACATGGCGGCGCCGTCGGCGATCTCCTGCTGCGTGTACCGGCGGCCGTTGGACTTCACGCGGGTGCGCCGCAGCAGGTCGAGGCGCTGGAGGAACCGGGTCTGGAGATCGGGCTCGCCGGCGGGCCGGCCGTCCAGCAGGCTCCGCACCACGTCGGCCGGGACGCCCGAAGCCTCGGAGAGGCGGCGCAGGTCGAAGACCTGGTTCAGGTCGCGGCCCAGCTTGCCCGCGAGTTCTGCGACTCGCGCGACGGTGGCCGCCAGGAGCGTGTTGGCCACCGCGACGGGAGCCGGGAAGCCGTCTGTCACCAGTGGTTCTCCTAGATCGCGCGAGGTCGGGGTACGGGCACGTGGTCGGCCTCTGGAATCTATCCGGTCTCGGTCCGTACGGCTAGAACGTGCCACATCTGTGGCGGGAACGAGCTGCCCTGAGGCTGGAATTGCCACAATAGTTGACACTCGAATGAAGTCGGTAGCAGGATCGCCACACGGAAATGAAGATCCAGACCGTAAGGAAGAGGGGGGAGCTCTCGGTGGCACATCTCGCAGCGGTGGGCCCGTCCGATGGCCTCGCCCACATCGGTGGGGAGCGCCTCGCGGGCGAGGAGTCCGCACGCGGCGCCGTGCGGTCGGAGCGACGCAAGGAGATTTTGCGCCAGCGCCGGGAGGAACTGGGGCTGAGTCAGGAAGACCTGGCGGCGCGGCTTCGCATCAGCGTGCGCGCGTACGGGAACTGGGAACGCGGCCTGGTCAAGGAGTGGACGGACCGCAAGCTGCTCGCCCTGGCCGAGGCCCTGGAAATGAGCGAGCGGCAGTGCTTCTGGCTCTTCCGGATCATGGTCGACCGCGACCCGCCGCCCACCTGGCGCGCGGCCGAGGACAACCGGCTGCCCGACGATCCGGCGCAGCGCGACTACCTGTGTGACTATGCGGCCCTCATGGAGGCCGTGCCGTACCCGAGTTTCCTCGTGGACCACCGCTGGGACGTGGCCCTGACCAACTCGGCCTTCGACCGGCTCTTCCAGTCGGTGCGCCCGCATCCGACCGCCCTGCCGGACGACAACTTCCTGCGCTTCGTACTGTTCCACCCGGACGCCGCGGCCGTGCTGGAGGACCACGAACCGGCCTGGTGCGTACCGCTGCTGGCCCGGTTCGCGACGGCCCTGGCCGCCGCCCCCGACGACGAGGGGCTGCGCAGCATCCGTCAGGAGGTGGCCCGTGACCCGTTCATGGAGGCCGCCTACCGGTACGGAGTGCCGCACTGGCTGACGACCCACGGGGCCGAGGCCGCCGAACAGGACGGCGCCGTGCGCACCGTGCGGCACCCGGACCCTGGCTGGGGCCTGGTGCGCTGCCGGATGGTGGCTGAATCCGGCCCGATGCTCGACGGCATGGGGCTGACCCGGATGACCCTGGTCCTCTCCTCGCCGCAGGGGCTGCCGACCGGCCCGCTGCCGGGCGGTCCGGGCGCGCAGCAGCACCAGCCGCCGCGGCTGAGGGCCGTGCCGTCGCCGGTGGAGTGATCCGGCGGGGGAGACTGGTGTCACGGCACCCTGGCACGGGAGCACTGCGGAAGGCGGTAAGGGCGTGCGGCTGACGATCCTCGGCGGGGGCGGATTCCGGGTACCGCTCGTCTACGGAGCCCTGCTCGGCGATCACGCCGAGGGCAGGGTGTCGCACGTGACCCTGTACGACGAGGACTCCGGCCGGCTCCGTGCCATGGCCCGGGTCCTCGCGGACCAGGCCGCGGGGATCGCGGACGCCCCGGCCGTCACGGCCACCACCGATCTCGACGCGGCCCTGCGCGGAGCAGACTTCGTGTTTTCGGCCATTCGCGTCGGTGGACTGGAAGGGCGCGCCGCCGACGAGCGGATCGCCCTGGCCGAGGGCGTACTGGGCCAGGAGACGGTCGGCGCCGGCGGGATCGCCTACGGCCTGCGGACGGTACCGGTGGCCCGCGAGATCGCGCGCAGGGTGGCCCGTACCGCCCCGGAGGCGTGGGTGATCAACTTCACCAACCCCGCCGGAGTGGTCACGGAGGCCATGGCCGAGGAACTCGGGGACCGGGTCATCGGCATCTGCGACTCGCCGGTCGGCCTCGGACGGCGGATCGCCCGGCTGCTCGGCGCCCGGCCCGAGGAGGCCTGGATCGATTACGTCGGCCTCAACCACCTGGGCTGGGTGCGCGGGCTGCGGATCGGCGGGCGCGACGAACTGCCGCGGCTGCTGGCCGACGCGCGGGCGCTGGAGTCCTTCGAGGAGGGCCGGCTGTTCGGGGCCGAGTGGCTGCGCTCGCTCGGAGCGATCCCGAACGAGTACCTGCACTACTACTACTTCAACCGTGACACGGTACGGGCCTACCAGGAGGCCAAGCAGACGCGCGGGGCCTTCCTGCGCGACCAGCAGCGGGGGTTCTACGCCGAGGCCGGGCGGCCGGATCAGGGGCCCGGGGCGGCGCTGGCCGCCTGGGACCGGACCAGGGCCGAGCGCGAAGCGACGTACATGGCCGAGAACCGCGAGGTCGCGGGCGTCGGCGAGCGCGAGGAGAGCGACCTGGAGTCGGGCGGGTACGAGAAGGTGGCCCTCGCCCTGATGCGCGCCATCGCCCGGGACGAGCGCGCCACCCTCATCCTGAACGTCCGGAACCGCGGGACCCTGTCGGTGCTCGACGCCGAGGCGGTCATCGAGGTGCCCTGCCTGGTCGATGCCAACGGGGCCCACCCGGTCGCCGTCGACCCGCTGCCGCTGCACGCGGTGGGCCTGGTGACCTCGGTCAAGGCCGCCGAGCGCGAGGTCCTCGCCGCGGCGGCGAGCGGCTCGCGGGCGGACGCCGTCAAGGCCTTCGCGCTGCATCCGCTGGTCGACTCGGTCGGGGTGGCCCGGCGGCTGCTGACCGGATACGCGGCGGAGCACCCGGGCCTGGGCTACCTGCGCTGACGGGCCGCCGCGCCGCGCGGATGGGCTAACGCCGCATGCGGCCGGGCGGGGGCGCTGTGAGAGTGCGGAGTGTGACCACAGCCGAAGGTGCAGCCACAGCCGAAGGTGCAGCCACAGCCGAAGGCGCGGCCCCCGCCATGGCCGCCGCGCCGCCGCCGGTGCTCGACCGGCGCTCGCGCAACATCGTGTTCGGCACGATCATGCTCGGCGTGCTGCTCGCGGCCCTGGACCAGACGATCGTGGGCACGGCGCTGCCCACGATCGTGGCGGACCTCGGCGGCGGCGACCACATGTCCTGGGTCGTGACCGCGTACCTGCTCACGGAGACGGTCGCGACCGTGCTCGTCGGCAAGTTCGGCGACCTCTTCGGCCGGAAACTGGTCTTCCAGGTCTCCGCCATCGTCTTCATCACCGGCTCGTTCCTGTGCGGCCTCGCGAGCAACATGACCCTGCTCATCGTGTGGCGGGGCATCCAGGGGATCGGCGCCGGCGGGCTGATGGTCACCGCGATGGCCCTCATCGCCGATGTGGTCCCGCTGCGCGAGCGCGGGAAGTACCAGGGCGCGATCGGCGCCGTCTTCGGCGTCGCCACGGTGATCGGGCCGCTGCTCGGCGGGCTCTTCACCGACCACCTGACCTGGCGCTGGGCGTTCTACGTCAACGTGCCGATCGCGATCCTGGTCGTGGTGGCGGCCGCGCGGACGATCCCCTCCGTGCGCGCCGCGGGCAAACCGGTCATCGACTACCTGGGCATCGCGATGGTCGCCATCGGCGCGAGCGCGCTGATCCTGGCCACGAGCCTGGGCGGGAACGAGTACGCCTGGAGCTCGCCGCTCATCGTCGGGCTCTTCGCGGGCGGTGTCCTGGCGCTGGCACTGTTCTGCCTGGTGGAGATGCGCGCCGCGCAGCCGATGCTGCCGATGCGGCTGTTCCGCAACCCCGTCTTCTCGGTCTGCTCCGTCCTCAGCTTCGTCGTCGGCTTCGCGATGCTCGGCGCGATGACCTTCCTGCCGACGTACCTGCAGTACGTGGACGGGGACTCGGCCACCGTCTCGGGCGTACGGACGCTGCCCCTGGTCATCGGCCTGCTGATCGCGTCGGTCTTCAGCGGCAACGTCACCAGCAAGACCGGGCACTACCGGATCTTCCCGATCGTCGGCTGCGCCGTGATGGGCCTGGGCCTCTACCTCCTCTCCCGGATGGGACCGCAGTCCGGCGCCTGGCTGGAATCCCTCTACATGTTCGTCCTCGGCACCGGCATCGGCCTGTGCATGCAGGTGCTGACCATCGCCGTGCAGAACACCGTGGACTACGCCGATCTCGGCACCGCGACCTCGGGCGTCACCTTCTTCCGTACGCTCGGCAGCGCCTTCGGGACCGCCGTCTTCGGCACGATCTACGCCAACACCCTGAAGCCCGCGCTGACGAAAGGTGTGGCGGAGGCCGCCCGCGCCACCGGCGAGGACCCGCAGCAACTGGCCGCGGCCGCGCAGAGCCCGCAGGGCGTGCACGGGCTGGATCCGGCGGCGGCCGGGCCGATCGTCAACGCGTACGCGGACACCCTGCACACGGTGTTCCTGTGGACCGTCCCGGTGGCGGTGGTCGGGTTCGTCGTCGCCCTGTTCCTCAAGCAGGTCAAGCTGCGCGACAGCGCCCGGGCCGGTTCCACGGACATGGGCGACGGCTTCGGCTCGCCCGCCACGGCCTCCGGGGACTCCGCGAAACTGCTGGAACTGGCGGTCGGCAAGCTGGTGCGCACCATGGGGCCGGAGACGGCGCGCGGGATCGTGAACTCCTCCGACACCCGGCTGGACATGGCGGGCGCGTGGGCGGTGATGCAGGTGGACCTGATGACCCGCACGGTCGGGTACGCGAGCCTCGGACTCATCGCCTCGCGCCGGCACCTGCCCCCGGAGGTCCTGCTGCCGGTCTTCGAACGGATGGTGGACGAGGGCTACATGACGCGGCAGAACGGCTTCTACGCGCAGACCCCGGCGGGGGAGCGGGAAGCGGGCGTCATCTCGGCCGCGTGGGCCCAGTGGCTCGGCGACCAGCTGGAGAAGGACCGGGGCCGACCGCGCAGCGCGGAGCTGCGGGCCGCGGCGGACGCGATCGCGAAGCGCCTGCTGGCGGAGGACCTGGGGGACGGGAACTTCGCCCCGCGCGCGATGGCGGGGCGGCCGTAGCGCGGACGGGGAACTTCCCGGCGGGCGTGGACGTCTGGTGGTGAAAGAGGTTCTACGGGTTCTACGGGTTCTATGGGTACGGGGGTGCCGGGATGCGGATCACACTGGCCGAAGAGGTCATGCTGCTGTCGCTGGACGACGAGTCCGGGTCGGTCAAGCAGCGGCAGTCGGCCAACTGGGCGGTGGCGGGCGCGCTCCTGCTCGAACTGGTCCTCGCGGAGCGGGTTCGGGTCTCGGGCAAGTACTTCGAGCTGGTGGAGGCCCCGCCCACCGGGGAGGAACTGCTTGACGGCCGGATCGAGTCGATACGGGCCTGGATGGGCGGCCGGACCAGGCGCCGGGTGTCCGAATGGCTGACGAAGGACCAGGCCAAGTCCGTCGGTCAGGTCGTGGAGCGGCTGGTCGGGCGCGGGGTGGTCGTGGAAGAGCGGCGCAAGGCCCTCGGGGTGTTCCCGGTGCGCCGCTATCCGGAGACCGACGGGGCGGCCGAGCGCGAACTGCGCGCGCGGCTGGCCTCCGCGGTGGCCGAGGGCGCGGAGCCGGACGAGCGCACCGCGAGCCTCGTCGCGGTGATCCACGCGGCCGGCCTGCACGGCCTGGCCTTCCCGGGTATCCCGCGCAAGGAGATCACCGCACGCACGGCGGAGATAGCCGAGGGGCACTGGGCCGCGGAGAGCATCCGCGGCGCGATCCGCGACATGCAGCTGGCGATGGCCGCGGTCACCGCGGCGACGGTGGTGACCGTGACCTGAGACCCGCTGGGCGTGTGATCCGTTCTGCGGGTACGCGCCCGAGGGGGTACGGACGCCGGCGCGAGGCGGCCCGCCAGCGAGGTGGCCGCGCTGCGCCGGCCCGGGCGGAGTGGGAGCAACTGGCCGCGCGCTGACGGTCGGGGCCGGGCGGCGGACCTCAGGTCGCCTCCGTGCTCAGGACCTCGGCGAGGTCGTAGCCGACGACCTCCTCCAGCTGCGCGTACGCACAGCTCCGCGGCTCCCGGTCCGGCCGCATCCGGCGGAACTGCGCGGTGTGCCGGAACCGGTCGCCTTCCATGTGGTCGTAGGCCACCTCGCAGACCCACTCGGGGCGCAGCGGGACCCAGGACAGGTCCTTCTTTCCGGTCCAGCGGCTCTGCGCTCCGGGCAGCCGGGCGTTCTCGTGGGCGGACTCCTCGGCCCAGGCGGCCCAGGGGTGGCCCTCGGGGCCGGGCATGCGGAGCGGTTCGAGTTCGTCGATCAGCTCGGCGCGGCGCTTCATCGGGAAGGCGGCGCAGACGCCCACGTGCTGGAGGGTGCCGTGGGCGTCGTACAGCCCCAGGAGCAGCGATCCGACAATCGGACCGCTCTTGTGGAAACGGAAACCCGCGATCACGACGTCGGCCGTACGCTCGTGCTTGATCTTGAACATGAGGCGGGCATCGGGCCGGTAGGGGAGATCGAGGGGTTTGGCGACGACCCCGTCGAGCCCGGCGCCCTCGAATCGTTCGAACCACTCCCGCGCGAGCGCGGGGTCGGTAGTCGCGGGTGCGAGGTGGACGGGGGGCCGAGCGGTGGAGAGCATGCGGGTCAGGGCGGCGCGACGGTCGGCGAGGGGGGTGTCGAGGAGGGCCTCGTCGCCCAGCGCGAGCAGATCGAAGGCCACGAACGAGGCCGGGGTGGTCTCGGCGAGCAGTTTCACCCGGGAGGCGGCGGGATGGATCCGCTCGCTCAGCCGGTCGAAATCGAGCCGCGCGCCCTGGATGACGACGATCTCGCCGTCGACCACGCAGCGGTCCGGCAGATTTTCCTTCAGCGCCGTCACCAGCTCGGGAAAGTACCTGGTCAGGCTCTTGCCGGTGCGGCTGCCGAGCTCGATCTCGTCCCCGTCCCGATGGACGATCGCGCGGAAGCCGTCCCACTTGGCCTCGTACTGCATGCCCGGTGGGATCGTGGACACGGATTTGGCGAGCATCGGCTTCACGGGTGGCATGACCGGCAGATCCATGTCTCCGATTCTGGGGCGCCGCGCCCGGGCCCGCTCGGTGTGCGGGTCCGGGCGGGTCCGCCTACCGTGGCGCACATGGGTGCAGCGGGCAAAGCGATCGAGCTGGAGGCGGGCGGCCGGACCGTCCGGCTGTCCAGCCCGGACAAGGTGTACTTCCCCGAGCGCGGTCTCACCAAGGGGGACGTGGCCAACTACTACCTCGCGGTGGCGGACGGGATCACCCGCGCCCTGCGAAACCGGCCCACCACCTTGGAGCGCTTCCCGGACGGGGTGGAGGGCGAGTCCTTCTTCCAGAAGCGGGCCCCGAAGAACCTGCCCGACTGGATCCCCACCGCCCACATCGCCTTCCCGAGCGGACGCACGGCCGACGAGATCTGCCCGACCGAGCCGGCCGCCGTGCTGTGGGCCGCCAACCTGGGCTGCCTCACCTTCCATCCCTGGCCGGTCCGGCGGGAGGACACCGACCGTCCCGACGAGTTGCGCATCGACCTGGACCCGCAGCCGGGCACCGACTATCACCACGCGGTCGCCGTCGCCCACGAACTGCGCGTGCTCCTGGAGGAGCTGGGCCTGCGCGGCTGGCCCAAGACCTCGGGCGGCCGCGGCCTGCACGTGTTCGTGCCGATCGCACCGCGCTGGACCTTCACCGAGGTCCGCCGGTGCGCCATCGCGATCGGCCGGGACCTGGAGCGCCGGATGCCGGGGAAGGTCACCACCGCCTGGTGGAAGGAGGAGCGCGGCGAGCGGATCTTCGTCGACTACAACCAGACGGCGCGCGACCGCACCATCGCCTCGGCCTATTCCATCCGTCCGCGCCCACACGCCCCGGTCTCGGCTCCGCTGCGCTGGGACGAGCTGGACGAGGCGGAGCCGCGCGACTTCGACATCGTGACCATGCCGGCCCGTTTCGCGGAACTGGGCGATCTGCACGCGGACATGGACGAGCACGCCTTCGCGCTGGACGCCGTGCTGGAACTGGCCGACCGTCACGAACACGACCACGGACTCGGCGACATGCCGTACCCCCCGGACTATCCGAAGATGCCGGGCGAGCCCAAGCGGGTGCAGCCGAGCCGCGCGAAGCACGAGGACTGACGGGAGTTCCCGGGCCCGGCACGATCCGAAAGAGCCGGTCTAGGTGCAATACCAGTGACTTAAGGATCTTGGCTGGTAGGCTGCCTGTTCAGGAGGTGCCTGGATGCCACGCCCCGGACAGGTCAAGCCGGAAACGGACGAGCGGTTGTCTGATCGGATCGCGATTGGACTGCTGACGCGCACGTTCCCGCCGGAGCTGGTGGACCGGATCGTGGAGGAGTCCGGGAAATCCGGGCAGCGCAACCGGTTGCTGCCTCCGCGGGTGGTCGTCTACTTCGTGCTGGCGATGTGTCTGTTCTCCGGTCAGGGTTATGAGGAGGTCGCCCGGCTGCTGACCGAGGGCCTCGCGTGGGCGCGGCGCTGGTCGGGGTCGTGGCAGGTGCCGACGCCCGGTGCGATCTCCCGGGCCCGGGTCAAGCTCGGACCGGAGCCGCTCAAGGCGCTGTTCGAGCAGACCGCTGGGCCTGTGGCGACTGTGTCCACTGCCGGTGCCTGGTACGGCCGTTGGCGTCTGGTGGCGGTCGACGGGACCACGTTCGATGTGCCGGACAGCGATGAGAACGACGCGCGGTTCGGCCGTCCCAAGAC